>NZ_JUEE01000199.1:0-18644 GCF_000802135.1 Desulfosporosinus sp. BICA1-9 | reverse complement strand
AGAACTTCCTGTTCCTTATTGGGATACAGTCTAAATTTAAAGGCTTTATGCAACGATTGCTACCTTCTTTCAGAAACCTTCTGACTTTCGATATACTGCTTCACAATAGCTAACGGCGCACCACCAACGGTAGAAATAAAATAGGAATTAGTCCATAAGGTTGGCAATTTAGTGGTGAGTTCTTTGAATTCCTTTCTAAGTATTCTCGACGTTTTTCCTTTGATCGCTTTGATCACCTTATGAACCCCGAATTGAGGATCTACTTCAATTTGAAGATGCACGTGGTCAGGCATAATCTCCAGTTCTATTAGCTCAGACTGAAGTTCTTCGCATATCTCCCTTATCAACTCCTTTAAGCAAACTTCAATTTGACCGACCAAAACTTTCCTGCGGTATTTTGGACACCAAACCACATGGTACTTGCATGAGTAAACAATGTTGTTGTTAGATTTGTATTTTACTTCCATACTTAATATTATACTAAACGTATGTATATAATACAACAAAATGTTAGAATTGCCTTATATCCCCATAGTTGAAACTAGGGGCTTTACGGCAACAAGTGGTAAATTTCATATAGCCTCATGAATCACTTCCACCCGCTCAGCGGGTGGTTTGCTCTAGCCCTATAAGGGCTGGGTACAGGCTGAGCCTAAAGGCTTACTGAAAGTTCCGCCAACCGCACTCCGCCCCGAACTACCCCTAAAGGGGTTGTGGGGCTATTTTTTCTTGTTCTTTTCTACTGGCTCACCCGTAAACGCTACTCATAGCTAAAGCTTTTTGGAACCACCTGCATAGCAGGTGGTTTTCGTTTAGACAATAAAAGTGGCCGAGGATTTAATCCTCAGCCACTTTTATCTCGTGTGGAAGTTGAATTATCCGTTGTGCACCGTATCCTTGATCAACACGGGGGGAGGATATCCGCAACAAATCGAAGTAAGCGTGGGGTACGGGTGGAGATATTCTTGCCTTTAAGTTGAAATAGGATGCAGTTGGGACGAGGGAATAAGGACCAATATTCAATTGCTCGGTTGTAGTATGAATTTTAATAAATAATGTTTCGTTTATCAATAACGAACTTCTACCGGAGTTCCTATGGTTATCTCGTCTTCATAGACTATAGAATCATAGGCCAGGACCGTCACTCCTTTTTCAATTGCAAGCTTCAGCGCCTTAGCAAAGTCCGGATCCCTTAACTCATAAGGTGTAAAATATTTTATGCCCTTCATCTGGATGAGAAAGAAAATGAAACCTGCATACCCTTCTTCAACAGCTTTGATCATTTCATAAATATGCTTACAGCCCCTCTGAGTAGGAGCATCTGGGAACATGGCAATACCTTCGGTTTCAAGTGTTACTCCTTTTACTTCTATAAACCCTTTCTGATCTTTAGTTTCAAAGTACAAATCAAATCTTGAATTACCGTATACAATCTCTTTGGACAGCTTTGTAACATAAGGAATTTCCTTGATTTTCCCCTCCTTTATACCATGATATACAACCATATTGGGGATTTGTGAATCGATATTGATCAGGACATCTCCTTTATATGCGGCTATAATTGAGTACTTTGTCTTCCGCATCGAGGTTTTTGCTTCTTCCAAAATCACCGTAGTTCCTTCCTGTAGTATTTCTCTGCACCGTCCCGTATTTTTAACATGAACAATTTCTTCCTTATTGTCAACTATCACATGAGCAATAAATCTATTTGGCCGTCTTATAAATTTAGCAACTTTAACGGATGTATACTTCAATCTTGGACCCCCTTTATCTAATAAATCATGGCCTTCCTGATAGTCTTAATTTTTCTAGAATGAGAATACAAAGAAGGTACTTCTGGTTCTACTTCATTCCAGACCCATCCCTTTGTGATCTAAGGGTTTATAACTGTATTAGCATTTTTCTTGACTTACGACAGATCATCAGGAGTAATTTGAGAAATATCCCTTTAAGCAAGGGGTAGATTACCTTTATAATATTGTATCAGGTTCCACAAGTACAAGAAGCTGGTCTTTAGTTTAGGAGTTAGTGTATCGCTGATCCTACTGAATAGGATAATGATCTATTGGAAGTATACACCAAATTAAATAAATAAACGATTGCACATCATGCTGATTTTCGCTATAATCAAACTAGTTGAATAACAGAAGATAGAGGTGGGTCAAACAAGAGTAGCTAAGATGAGGTTGGAGAGAAACCTTTGATCCTTAGCGAAAGGGGATGGCTCCGAAGGGTGGATTTCTCTTAAATCCATGCCTGGTTCCCGGATTAAGAGTCCTTGAATTGTCACCGTTTTTCGGTGAAGAGCTATCGTTTTGTGTGCATTATTTAATTATTAATTTTTTTAATTATTTAATTTTGTTTAAAACAAGGCGTTAGTTTAATCTACGCCTTGTTTTTTATGTTTTGTAACAAAAATTAACACATAGTATGGAGGTTATCATGGCAAACGTATCGTAGTTGGTGGGGGTTGTCCTTAAATAGAACTAATCTGGCTGGATACTGATAAAACCTAAGCTGATAAGTTAGACGCTCTAATAAAGCAAAATTATATTAAGAGTAATAAGAAGTAAGGAGTGGGAATATGTCATTTGGAAGAATTCTAACTGCTATGGTCACACCCATGAATGAGTGTTTAGAGGTTGATTATGAAGAAGCAAAGCATTTAGCTTTACACTTGGTTGAACATGGGAATGATGGTATTGTCGTCGCAGGGACAACTGGGGAGTCTCCGACAATTTCAACTGAAGAAAAAATCGAATTATTCAAGGTGGTTAAAGAGACCGTTGGATCACGGGCTGTCGTAATTGCCGGAATAGGCTCAAATACGACTGAGGCAAGTGTAACGTTAGCCAAAAAAGCTGCAGCAGTCGGAGTAGACGGGCTGATGGCGGTCGTACCCTATTATAACAAACCGTCACAAGAGGGTTTATATCAGCATTTCCGTAAAATAGCCGCTGCGACCCCGCTACCACTAATGCTTTACAATATCCCGAGTAGATCTTCCGTCAATATGCTCCCGGAAACTGTGCTCAGACTCAGCGAAATTCCCAACATAACAGCACTTAAGGAAGCGTGCGGAATGATGGATCAGGTCAGCGAACTTAAACGCATTCTGCCTGAGAACTTTGCCATGTATAGCGGCGATGACTCTCAAACTTTGCCGATGCTGGCTTTGGGCTGCACTGGTATCATCAGCGTTGCAGGACACGTCATTGGTGACGAAATGAGAAGCATGCTCGACGCGTGGTTTGCGGGGGATACTCAAACGGCTTTGAAATGGCATTTGAAGCTTCTTCCCATGTTCAAGGGAATTTTCGTTACCACAAACCCTGTACCGATCAAATACCTGTTAAAGTATCACGGGATTAAGGCTGGCGGAGTTAGACTACCTTTGGTCGATGCTATCGAAAAAGAAAAAGCTTTTCTAGATGATTTATACCGCCAAATTAAAGGTTAATAGCCTTTATCCATCAACTGATGCCAGTCAATACACTTCCTTGTTAAGTCTATCCCAGCCCCTAAATAAACACTCACCTTTTTGAGTAAAAAGGTGAGTGTTTATCTGTAATGCGACGATCGTCTGTCTTGACACACGAAATCGAAAAAAACACTATCAATAGCTTCCGTCATTAGCTATTTTCAACATGAAAGGAGAATCACCATGTTTTCATAACTGCTCTAATAGGCCTTGATATATCCTCCGTTACCGAAAAGTAAATCTTACAGCATCTTTATGAGAAAATATTTAGCCTTCTAAAGGAATTGGTTAAATTTTGTAGAAAGCTATAAAAGTTCAAATTTGCACAATTTTAAAATGGAGGGCAATCTTATTGTCTTTAACTATGGAATTTGTTTTTAAATTCCAATTATCTGTTTTAGTGTATTTGTTTTTGCAATTTAATTTTTGGTGAGTAAAAACAAGGAGAGAGGTTAATGTTGGAATTTTATAAACGCTACGGATTCTATACCGATCCAGGTTCGAAGGAAAAAATGTATGCAGGAATTTCTGATTCTCTCGAGGAGCTTTGCCAATTCATTAAATCCCAGTTAATTCATCCTATTGCTGATTTGCCGCTTTATCGTCAGCAAATGCCGCCGGAAAGAAAAAATGAAGATGAGAAGTATCCCACTGTAGAATCGATTTTGAACGGCTTGCTCAGCTATAATTCGGCAGGCCTGGTTTATAACCGCAAACCGGAAGAACGGTTAATTTTGTCATGCAGGTATCATTCGATCCTGCTTGCCTCTATTTTGAAGAACCGGGGTATCCCGGTCCGGGTTCGTTATGGTTTCACCAAATAACTTTACCCGGAGCATCATATCTATCATGTGATCTGCGAAGTTTGGCATGAACCTGAACAGCGCTGGCTGCTTGTTGATCCGGATAGGAAAATGGTGGACTTCTCTCCGGAACAGTTTGAGTTTTCTGGAGATGTATGGCTCCGGTATAAGGACGATAAATTAAATCCTTCTAGTTATGGTGTTCCGGAATGGTGGGGAGCACATCCCATTCTCAGTGTACTCTGCCATGATTTAGCTTCCGTATTAGGCAATGAGCATGTTTATTGGGAACAACCACCGGTTACCTCGGATTCCAGCATGGAGGTAAAAAACATTCCATCTGCTCAAGTGATAGTTTTAAATGAAGTTGCTGTGTTATTGAGAGAACCGGATTCTGGCTTTGATGAATTAAGACGACTATATCTGATGAAGTATAGATCTGAAATTACTATAAGAGCAAGCAGGAGATTTTGTTACAAGCACACCTCGAAGCCGCCGATACTATCTTCAAAACCGCCTACGAGATCATCGAGCGGCCTCTTACGGTAAAGGAAAAATTTATAGAGTAAATTGAAAATCACATTATTGATGACGCACAAGTAAATAAAACAAAGTCATGCTTAGTCAGATTTTATCAAATAATGCTATAGTCTATAAAAAAATGTCTTAATATTTAAAATTTTTAGATTACTATAAATATCCACTCGTTCCATTGGTTGGGGTAATTCATTATTGGTATTATATGCAAGATACTGTTGCCAAAAAAGAAGTTAAAGATCGACCTAAGATAGTGAGGAAGATTGACGTTGGAATGTGAATCATGAACTAGGGGTTCTACTTGGAGGTTTATCGAAGCCCTAGAATGGAGGTGGAGAATACCCGAGTACAGAGGATGTTAGTTTAGATAAATTAAACCATAAGAAACAAGGAGGAAAAGAAATTATGAAGACAATTATTGCTCGAAAAATAGGCTTCAAATGTTATGCAGTTATCAGTAAAATTTCTCTATAAATGTGCCCCCCTAGAGAACGAAGTGCTGTGTTAAGGGTTGTAAACTGGGAGTATCGATAATTTTTTACGAGAGGACAGGACGCCATGGAAAAAAAGATAATAGTTAACAAGGATGGAAATATACTGCCATTGAGCTGAACATCCCGGAGAGCTTAAATGCTCTAAATATCAATATGCGCGAAGAGATGCTGGAGGCATTGCTAGCGGCAGAAAAGGATGACGAGGTCCGAGTTGTGGTCATTACTGGTCGAGGCAGGGCTTTCTGTTCCGGCGGTGATATCAAAGCAATGAACAAAGAATTTACCCCGGCCGAAGGCAGGGCGAGAATGCAAAAGGTCGGCAGGCTGATTAAATGCATTAATGGGATGAACAAATTGGTAATAGCCGCTGTTAATGGGCCGGCCATTGGAGCAGGCTGCAACTTGGCGCTGGCTTGTGATTTTATCATTGCTGCTGAAGAAGCGACTTTTGGCCAACCTTTCGGAAGACTCGGCCTGGTTCCTGATTTGGGAGGACTATATTACTTGCCTCGCCGGGTTGGCCTAGCAAAAGCAAAAGAATTAATCTTTACCTGGCAGATTATTGATGCCAGAGAAGCGGAACGAATTGGCTTAGTAAATTGGGTTGTACCGCTAAGTGATCTTGATACGGAAGTAAAGAAGCTGGCAGAGAAATTGGTTAAAGGACCGGCACTGGCGAATGGTTTAGCAAAAGGAATCATCAATAGATCATTAGAAAGTACCCTCGATCAGATACTTGAGGAAGAAGCTTACGCCCAGGGCTTATGTTTTATGTCCCAAGATTTTCAAGAGGGAGTTAGAGCTTTTTTGGAAAAGAGAAAGCCAAATTTTGGTCAATAAGAAATAGGGGGAGTCACTGTGGCTGAAATCGAGGTCAGACGAGAAGAACGTTTAGGTATAGTGACCGTTAACCGGCCTGAAGTTAGAAATGCACTTAACCAATCGGCTTGGTATGCGCTGCTGGATGCTTTTACGGAATTAGGTGATGATCCCCAGGTACAGGTAATCATACTCACCGGGGCTGGGGACAAGGCATTTGTGGCAGGTGCAGATTTGAAGGCGTTGAAGGAACGTGACGTGGCTGCTACTTTCCGGGCTGATTACCAAAGGATTGTAGATCAAGTTGCCACTATCAATAAGCCAACTATAGCAGCTATTAATGGTTATGCTCTTGGTGGGGGACTGGAGTTGGCCTTGGCCTGCGATATCCGAATTTGCTGTGACACCGCTAAATTCGGTCAGACAGAGATTAATGTGGGTATTTTGCCGGGAGCAGGTGGCACCCAGCGTCTGACGCGTTTAATTGGACTGGGAAAAGCCAAAGAGATGATTTTTACGGGGAAAATAATCAGCGCTTCTGAAGCAGAAAGAATCGGATTGGTTAATATGGTGGTTGATCCTAACAACCTGATGGAAACCGCTTTGCAAATGGCACGGGAAATGGCGCAAAAAAGTCCCCTTGTCTTGCAGTTAGCAAAATTTGTGATCAATAACGGGGTAGATGTGGATATGCACACTGCCCAGGCCTTAGAGCGTTTAGGGCAAGCAGTTGTGTTTGGCTCTGCTGATCACCTCGAAGGGATTAATGCCTTCTTGGAAAAGAGGAAACCAGAGTTCAAATGTTGCTAAGCGGAGTAGTGTGGGAGGAGATAAAAAAATGAAGCCTGTAGCTATAGTGGGAGCAGGGCAAACAAAATATGGCGATTTCCCGGATAAAGGTGAGAAAGAACTATTTGCTGATGCCTACCGTGAAAGGTTTGCGCATGGACCTTGAAGCCGGCCTGCAGTATAAGAATAAATGCTTTAGCATTTTATGTGCTACGGAAGACAAAAAGGAAGGGATACAGGCGTTTTTAGAAAAGCGTAAGCCAAACTTTCAGGGACGTTAAAAGAGCTGGACCTTCGGTAATCCTGGAGACCTAACCTAAGTCGAAGGACAACGAAAAGGTTAAAAGGGAGTGAAGACATGGATTTTAGTTTCTCCGAAGAACTGGAAATGTTGAGCAAAGTCGTCAAGAATTTCGTTGATAAGAAAGTAGATCCCCGTGGTCAGCAGATCGAAGAAGAAGATCGGATACCGGATGAAATAATTAACGAGTCCAAAGAAATGGGCCTATTTGGGCTGAGCATTCCAGCAGAATATGGTGGAACCGGCATTGGCATGGTCGGGAAATGCCTCGTTTTCGAGCAACTTGGCCGAACTAACAATGGCTTTACCACTTTGCTTGGAGCCCATAACGGGATCGGTTCGGTTGGAATTGTGGATTTGGGAACTGAAGCACAGAAGCAAAAGTATCTTCCTGACATGGCCTCTGGAGAGAAAATAGGAGCCTTTGCCTTAACTGAGCCCAACGCCGGATCAGACGCCTCGAATATCAGTACTAAAGCGGAATTGAAAGGTGACCGCTATGTTCTCAATGGGACCAAACATTTTATTACCAACGCCCCTATTGCCGGTGTCTTCACTGTAATGGCAGTTACCGACAAAGCTAAAGGATCCAAAGGGATTACGGCTTTTATAGTGGATATGAAAGTGATTAAGGAAGCAGCTATGGTCAAGTACTATGCTGCTGAGGCTTATTGCCGGGTAGCTGACAAAGCCCTGCAAGTCTTCGGTGGTATGGGTTATATGAGGGAGTTGCCCATCGAAAGATATTATCGTGATGCACGCATCACCAGGATCTATGAAGGGACAGCGGAAATTCAGAAAGGGATTGTAGCCGCTCAATTGCTTAAAGAGTATGCCATCTAGATCACATTTGTGAGTGAATAGGAGAAGAGGAAGTATGGAAATCAAGCTAGTAACAGTGATTGGCTCCGGTATAATGGGTCGTGGAATAGCTCAGGTTTGTGCCCAGGGAGGATATCAAGTCCAACTTAACGACATCAGCAGGGAAGTATTGATCAAAGCCCGTGAGGTCATTGTGAAGAATTTAAGTAAAGGAGATAACCAAGCCGTTCATCCCGGGAGAATTAATGGCCCGTGTTAAAGCACATCTAGCCCGGTATGAACGTTTACTTGGGCGGAGGCAAGAACTAACTAACCTTCTGTCAAACAAAAAATACACCAGACGGGAAGTTATCGGATTAGGACTATTAGGGATGCTTTCTGTTGCAGGTGGACTTAGTATACTACCGACAGGTAAATTATTAGCTAACGGTGAGGAGGTTGAGCATCAAGCAACCAAGGCCAGACTCCGCCCGACTCCTGACAAGTGGTCAGAGAACGAAGTTACCGTCGCTTGGCTTGGTCATGCCAGTTTTTTAATTAATTTCTTTGGCACAAAGATCATTATTGATCCGGCATTGGGTTCTCGTATTGGTCTTATTCCCTTTGGTGACCAAACGATTGGGCCAAGTCGTTATATATCAGCTGCATTAAAGGGCGAGGAAGTTGGTCCTGTCGATCTGTTACTTATCTCTCATGCCCACACGGATCATTTCGACTATCCCACTTTGCGTCAACTGCAGTCACCAGATACAATTGCAGTCACTGCCAAAAATACAACTCCTCTATGGCAGGGCATGAAATTCAATTCTTTAGAGGAAATGCATTGGGGAGATAGCAAGTCTTTAGCAGGGGTAAATGTGAAAGCCATTGAGGGAAAACACTGGGGGACTTTTAAACTATCCAATGAGCCTATGGAAGAGCCAATCACTCGCTTTCGTCAGGCTGCCGCCGGTCAAATGGAAAAGATGGCTATTCAGGAAGTGGGAGCTTCGTGGGTCCTCCCGCATTGATACCAACGTGTAGCGATTACACAACCATACTTCTAAAAGAATATGCTTGACTTGGAGTTAACTCATTCGTGTTGGGGATGCACAGAGTGTATTACTGGGGACCGCATACGTTGATACTTTACCTGTGTCCGAATTAAATGCAAAAATTCAAAGTCCAAATTTAGACCCTAAGCGAGCCACGGAAACCCCTGGCAGCATAGTAGGATTCTGCTCCATTGTGGTACACAAAGACAGTGTCGTAGCGACGATCACAAAAGATGGCCCCGCCGAGTTTTCTAATATTAGCAGGTGTTTTCACCCAGCTCGATGTTTTCGCATCAAAATTTCCAAGTTTCTGCAGCTCCCGGTATTGTTCTTCCGTTAAAAGCTCAATGCCCATGGCAGCAGCCATATCAATAGCGTTATTTTCTGGTTTATGTTCTTTCCTTGACTCCAGCGCTTCACGGTCGTAACAAACACTTCTGCGACCTTTAGGACTTTCTGCTGAACAATCATAAAAAATGTATTCGCCCGTCTTTTTATCATGACCAACAACATCCGGTTCACCGCCAGTTCTTTCCATTTCATTGAGTGACCTCAGTTTTTCAGTATTAGTTTCCAGCTTTGCTTGTACTTTAGTCCATTCAAGACCTTTATGGCGGTTCGTGTTTTTCTCAAAACGGGATTGCAATGCTCCAAGTAGTGCTACGTTTGACATAGTTAGTTTCCCCCTTATATGTTCTCTAAGTGCTTTGACTAAACCCCTTGAGTTCTAAGTCCATTTTCATTTTGCTTCGTAACTGTAACATACCATCCTTTACAGTTTCTTGGTTATTGTTCCTATAAAGTAGATAAGTATCGTTTATAACTGAATTATAGCTACCGCATATCGGTTTAGTTCAACTCCGGGATATCCGAAGGTAATGCGGATATACCTCCAAAATGGGAGGATATCCAAAGTTGTTGCGGAAATACCTTCTTTAAATATAATACGTCTGAATATCCAATTCAAATGCTAAAACCATACATTAATCATTATTGTTTTTTGTCTTGAAACTTATGCTCAATTTTTTATAATCAAGTTAGCATTATCCAAACTTAAACCCTCCTAAAATTATTTTATTAAATTCGCAGAAAAACCAAGTAACCAGGAAGTGGGTGGGTCCCAGATTTTCCTTAAGAGACTGGATAAGCAGTTAGCAAAACTAACAATGAAGTAACGTAACAACGCACGTGGAAACGATAATATTGGATTATATTTACTAGAGGAAGGATATGCGAGGAAAATATAGAAAGGTTATAGTGGAATAATTTGGGTGATATTGTAATTAAAAAAGCATTAGCTTTTTGGCATATATGGAGGAGCAAAAATGACAAATAGGAAAACAACTTTTGTTAAATCGTTTGTACGAAGGGTGGTACGTATTATGCTGATCATACCTGCTGTTTTACTTATTTGTATGTTTATTCTTGTGGGAGTACTGCTGGCATGCAGTCCCGGAAAACCTGAACCTTTCTTAGATGAAAACGGAAGGCCTCTGGCAGGTAGCATTTCGGAAAAAATCCTTATCAATATCAATGGGGTGGAGCAGGGGATGTTTATCAAGGGTAAGGATAAAACGAAGCCTGTATTACTTTTCTTGCATGGGGGTCCTGGTATGCCCGAATATGCGGTTAGTCGGAGATATCCTTTAGTTCTTGAGAACTATTTTACTGTCTGCTGGTGGGAACAGCGAGGCGCCGGACTTTCCTATAGTTCCGATATTCTACCCGAGACCATGACATTCGAGCAATTGATATCCGACACACTGGAAGTGACAAATTACCTTCGCAAGCACTTTGGAAAGGAAAAGATTTACCTCATGGGGCATTCGGGGGGTCTTTTATTGGCATCCAAGCGGCGGCACGAGCACCGGAGTTGTACAACGCCTACATTGCCGTGGCCCAGATCTCAAATCAGCTCGAATCAGAAAAGTTGGCATACAACTATATGATTGAACAGTTTACGAGGCTTGGGGACAAAAGAATGTTGCAAGAGTTTAAGAAATACTCTATCAGTGAGATAAACATGCCTTCATACTATTCCATGCGTGACGCACCGATGCACAAGCTTGGCATTGGCACTACGCATAAGATGAAATCTGTAATCAGTGGTGTCTTTTTACCTATAATGCTACACAGGGAGTATACCCTCAGCGAAAAGATAATTATATGGCGCGGCAAATTTTTAACTACAAAAACCTACGATTTATGGAACAAGCTGGTTGCCACGGATTTGACTAAGAAGGTACAGCGGTTGGATATTCCTGTCTACTTTTTTCATGGCATATATGATTACACGGTATCCTACTCTTTGGCAAAGGATTATTTTGAGGAACTACAGGTGCCCATGAAAGGATTTTACACGTTTGAACAATCTGCTCACAGTCCATTGTTTGAAGAACCCAAAAAAATGCAACATATTTTGCAGGAGGACGTACTGGTAGGAGTGAACAACCTTGCCGACACAAAATAGACGGTTTAAAATACAAGCAAATCGCCTTTGGAGTCAAAAAGAGCTAAAGGCATAGGGAGTTTGGTTCTGAGGTTGTAATAAAGTCAGTGTCCTGAATAATAAATCTCTTACTTAAACTTAATTAATGCCGCTGACCGTTTAAGCTGTTCATCTAGAACCTTAGCATAAATCCTCGTGGTTCTGGGGTCGGCATGTCCTAAAGCGTCTTGTACAATGGCAAGATTATCCGTTTCGCGAAGTAGTAATGTAGCAAACGTTGAACGCATTTTATGAGCGCTAAAACCGTCTGTATTATGGCCCAATGTTTTAAGAATCGCCATATATTTTGCTATTAGATTTTGTACTGCTCTGGTACTAATACGTTTTCCTTGCATAGAAAGAAACAACGCTTCTGATTTGCCCTGAGCATAACGTGGTCGTTCATTTTGAAGATAATCATTCAATGCCTCCGAAATTTCTGCATTAAAGTATACGACGGTTTCTTTACTTCCTTTGCGAATAAGTTCAAAGTAGCCTTTATTGAGATAAGTTGTTCTGAGATTGAGACTGCATAGCTCAGATAAGCGTAATCCAGTACCGATAAAGGTAAGAAATATAGCGTAATTCCTTTTTTCTGTATAAGCATGATATTTGAGCTGTTCCTTAGACAAACCAATACCATTCTGCAAAACGTCAGTAAGATCAGCAATCTGATTAGGCTCAAGAGCTTTAGGAAGCTTTTGGTTGACATTAATAGGGTCTAATTTGATGGTAACATCTTTAGAAACCATATCCTCACGTAGTAAATATCGATAAAGGGATTTTATTACTGCTTGTTTGCGAGCAAGTGCACGCACCCCGTTATTACGTTCCATACTAGCCCAGCTCAAATAGGCTTCTATGTCACGATGTCCGATTTTATCCATAAGAAATAAACCTATGTCTACGGGCATAGAGGGGAAGGTAGGCATGGAATCACAAAGAAATTGAAAGAACAAACGGAGTTCATTGGTATAGGCATATTGAGTATTTCTAGACTTATTGATGACAGCAAGGTGATTTATGAAATCTTGTGCAAAATGGGGCAGGATAGAAGAAGTAAATCCATTATTATCTTTCATTAAACCTAGCCTCCTGTGAATTAAATAGAATGAATATAGCAAAGAGCAACAAGGAGTAAGTCGTAACGTAAAAGATGATATCGCTATTATATTATAGTAATATAACAAATGACAACTATATACTAAAGAGTGTTTTAGCGCATAGTTAAAAAGTCACAAATTGTCCGATACAAGTCTAAAGGACTTGACAAAGAAATCCAAAAAGGCTTTAAAGGAATTCAAAGATCAGATTCTGACAGATATTCCGTCTCCTCTTACATATGTATATCAAACTAAGTGAGTTTATTTATACTGCTACTGAGTGTGATGATTTTATTGGTATTTTGATTGAAAAAGGAATTTTAAGATAGGGGGTATAATTATGTATAATGGAAAAGTTAAACCTAAATGTCGGATCAAAAACTAAAGCAAAATCTACTGTAAAGTATACAGGCAAAGATGAACAAATTAGAGACAAATACCTATCTATCGCTTAATGGTTGAGAGTAAAGAGTATCAAAGTGCACAAAAAATGTCAAAAACGGAGACAACCCGCCGAAGAAACGGTCAGTTTATTAGAACTGGCCCCTGAGATAGAGACTCCTTATCGGAAAATCAGGCAATTGCAGCGGAAAATGGATCGAAGTCGCCGAGCAACTAATCCGAACAAGTATAAGGCGAATGGGACGTTTAATCGGAGTAATAATGATCGTTGGGTAAAGTCGAAGCACTATCAGTTGGATCAACTCAAACTGCAAAGAATCCAAGGTAAGTTAATATAGGCCAAAACGGGCTGGATTTTTAGAAACAGACAACCAGAAGGATTTGAAATAGATTATGCAAAAATTAGTGATTGGAATATTAGCACATGTGGATGCGGGCAAGACGACATTATCTGAGAGTCTACTTTATCTGAGCGGTAAAATTGGCCGATTGGGAAGGGTGGACAAAAAGGATGCTTATTTAGATACCTATGAGCTAGAAAGAGCAAGAGGAATCACCATTTTCTCCAAGCAGGCCATATTTGAAATAGGGGAGACTCAGATTACCTTACTAGATACCCCGGGACACGTAGATTTTTCGGCTGAAATGGAGAGAACACTTCAGGTGCTGGATTATGCCATTTTAGTGATAAGTGGTGCGGACGGGGTACAGGGGCATACCAAAACATTATGGCGGCTGCTTGACATGTATCAGATACCAGTTTTTTTATTCGTCAATAAGATGGATCAGAATGGGACAGATAAGAACAAGTTAATGAAAGAACTGAAAAAGCAGCTGGATGATGGGTGTATTGAATTTGGACAAGTGCTGACGGAGGATTTCAATGACCAATTGGCCATGTGTGAAGAAATAATGATGGAAACCTTTCTGGAAACAGGACATATTGCAACTTCGCAGATTAAAAGAGCTGTCACGGAGCGCAAAGTTTTTCCGTGCTTTTTTGGTTCCGCTTTAAAATTAGAGGGCGTTGAGCAATTTATGCAGGACATTGTGAAGTATGCCCTGATACCTTCTTACCCCGATGAATTCGGGGCTAAACTATTTAAAATAGCAAGAGACGAGCAGGGGAACCGCCTTACCTATATGAAGGTTACAGGCGGAAGACTCAAGGTGAAAGATGTTTTAACGAATAGCATCTGGAAAGAGAAAGTTAATCAAATTCGTATCTATTCCGGACAGAAATTCGAGGCAGTGAACGAGGCAGTGGCAGGCTCTGTATGCGCTGTAACAGGGCTCAGCCAAACCAGACCGGGAGAAGGTTTAGGGATCGAGGAAGCTTCAGATACACCAATATTGGAACCCGTGCTGTCCTATCAGATTATTCTGCCGGAAGGCTGTGACCCAAGAGTGATACTTCCTAAGTTACGTCAGATTGAAGAAGAAGAGCCGGAACTTCATATTGTCTGGGATGAGCAGCTGCAGGAGATTCAGGCACAGATTATGGGAGAGGTGCAGATTGAAATTCTGCAGAGCCTTATAAAAAGCCGTTTTGGTGTTGATGTGGCCTTCGATTCAGGAAGGATTGTCTATAAAGAGACGATTGCTAATGTCGTAGAAGGGGTAGGGCACTTTGAGCCACTAAGGCATTATGCGGAGGTTCACCTGTTAATGGAGCCGAGTGAGCCGGGAAGCGGTCTGCAATTTGGGGCAGAATGCAGTGAGGATAACTTAAGTAAAAGCTGGCAAAGACTTGTTTTAGCCCATCTGGAAGAAAAAGCCCATAAAGGCGTACTAACAGGGTCAGGGATTACGGATCTGAAAATCACTTTGGTCTCAGGTCGAGCACACAATAAGCATACCGTCGGGGGTGACTTCAGAGATGCTACCTACCGTGCAGTGCGCCAGGGTTTAAAGGAGGCAGAATCCATATTGCTGGAGCCGTTTTATGCATTTCAGCTGGAACTGCCTGAGAAAATGGTAGGCAGAGCCATGACTGACATTGAGAAAATGCATGGCACCTGCGAAATAACACAAACAAATGGCGAGATGGCGGTTCTTGAGGGGAGTGCCCCTGTTGTCACCATGAGAAATTATCAGAAAGAGTTAGTTGCCTATACCAAAGGTCTTGGCAGGCTCTTTTGCAGCCTGAAAGGGTACGAACCATGCCATAATGGGTCAGAGGTCATAGAAAGCATCGGATATGATTCGGAAAGAGACTTAGAAAATCCGACAGGTTCTGTATTTTGTGCCCATGGGGTCGGCTTTTTGGTAGATTGGGATGCCATAAAGGAGTACATGCATGTTGAAAGCTATCTTCAGAAAAAAGACGATTTGCCGGGAGAAACAGCCCCAAACGCCTCCTACACTGAAGAGCGGTGGATCAGTTTAGAGGAGATTGACCAAATTATCAATAACACCTTCTACGCCAACCAAGGGAAGAAGTCTGCCTGGAAAAAACGCAAAACAGCCCGCGACAGTTATTATGAACCGGTTACCTATGTCAGCAGAGAGAAGGAAAGCAAAGAAGAGTATCTTCTTGTGGACGGCTATAATATTATCCACGCCTGGCCTGAACTGAAAGAGCTTGTAGATGACAATATGGACAGCGCCAGAATGAAATTGCTGGATACTCTCAGTAATTTTCAGGGGATTCGAAGATGTCAAATTATCGCAGTGTTTGATGCTTACCGCGTTCAGGGGCATTTTGAGGAAGTCATCGACTATCATAATATCCACATGGTATATACCAAGGAGGCACAAACGGCTGACCAGTATATTGAAAAATTTGCCCATGATAATCAAAAAAAGTATAGTATCACCGTTGCAACGTCAGACGGTTTACAGCAGCTCATTATCAGGGGGGCAGGATGTGCCTTATTATCCGCCAGAGAACTGAAGGTTGAGATCGACGGGGCTAATGAACGATTAAAGCAAGAATATCAGGAAATACAGGGATTAGATCGTAATTACCTATTAGATGCATTGCCTACAGAAGCAAAACAGCAGATGGCAGAATTGATTAAGAAAAGAAAAGAAGATGAAAGTTAAAGAAAACAAATTATGTCTTTTATAAGCTTAGGAAAGTATGCGCTCGATTGCAAAAGGGAAGGGCGTGGATTTCCAAGCTCCTCCACATATAGTAGCCAGGTAAACTATTATTTTTTGACGAATAATTTAGATATGTCAAAAAGGAACAAGATTATGAATAAGGGTCACTATACCTGGGAGAGACCAGGTCAGTGATGTTTTTTATTACAAACATGTTCCAGCATACTTTCGCTTCTTAATTGTGACACGGAAAGGAGTAACATGAAAAAAATACGAACATTGAAGCATCATTTTTGGGTTGTGATGAAAACGGTAGAAGAGTCGAACGACTTAGAGTAGGTGCTTACTGCCGCGTAAGTACGGATCATCTTTTTAAAAATACATCAGCTTATGTTAATTGTTTGGCAGCTAACTTCTGAAGAAGGGTGTTCATGTAAATTTTACGTCGAGGAACCACCCGGGAATACAGGTCAGAAGAGATGTTGATTGTGAAGTTGAGATAATCAATTATAGGACTTTAGAGTGTAAAACCTTCGGTCTGGTCGAAAGAGAAGTCGTAGATAGGACTGTCTTTTCATGATGCCCGTTGACATCATGAAAAGACAGTCCTTTATTAGCATCAATTGCACTATGTACACTAAATGGGGCTTTAACGAAGGATATTTTGGTGGGCCCGAAGATTCTTTAATATTTGTACAGTTGCCAGTAATTCGTATATAATTTCAATAGTCAATGTTTCAAACCAGATTCATGAATAAGGGCGTATTCCTGACATGTGTCATGTACACCCTATGGAATTGGAGGGACCTGCGACACCTGCCGGGAATCCATCTTTATACGAACCCGTACGTCAAAGGCCTCGCGTCCATGCGTGGATTTTCTAGGATAATATCTTTATGTCTATTTCGTATTGTAGGATAAAAGAGTTACGGATATTTATTTTGTGGGGAGCGAAAAAATGAGTTATAAAATATTACTATTTGATTTAGATGATACATTGCTAGATTTCGGTGCTAACTGAATTATGTGACATTTGCGACCTCATAAAATGAGCATTCACAATTTCCCTGAATTAATATTTTTTATTTGTTAGGAGTCTAAGATGAACGTTGATATTCTAAAGACGGATAGCCAGAATGATGATTTTGCTAAACTAATAAGTTTATTAGATGATGATCTTTATAGAAGATACGGAGAATTACAGAAACAGTATGAAAAACATAACAAAGTTGCCCAAATAAATAATGTAGTAATTATATATCGAGATAAAATTC
This sequence comes from Desulfosporosinus sp. BICA1-9, assembly GCF_000802135.1. NCBI lineage: Bacteria > Bacillati > Bacillota > Clostridia > Eubacteriales > Desulfitobacteriaceae > Desulfosporosinus > Desulfosporosinus sp. BICA1-9. The sequence continues at coordinate 1,249 of NZ_JUEE01000199.1, read as the reverse complement.
CCGTTGCATGCGGATCGTTTAAAGAACAGGATAGTCACTCAGTTGAATTAAAACGAATATTTGTTGTAAATGACCAAAGAGGACAGGGATTAGCAAAACTAATAGTAAGCAAATTAGAGGAAATAGCTAAAAGCAGAGGCTATAAATATGCTGTTTTGGAGACAGGAATAAAACAACATGAAGCAATTAATTTGTATAAGAGTTGTGGATATTATACTATAGCTAACTATGAGCCATATACAGAAAATACTAACAGTATTTGCATGAAGAAAAACCTCTAAAGAGGTTAGAAATCGCTAGCCATTATGCACAGTTTGAAATAGATTAAATTCTCAAATGGTATTATGTTACCAGCTGATTTCGGAACTATTGTTAAAGACACAATGAAAAATAATAGCTAGTCTTACAAGCCGACTGCATCACTTAACAGAGGGTTTGTAACATCGGAGAGGATATGAATGTAGTAACCCGACGTCGCAAACCCTCGGGACGTTAGGCGACAGACCATGCGGGAGACGGGCGTCCATGCCCGGATTTGGAAGGGATGTTGTTGGAGTTTATTAATGCACATTTGTAGGAAAGTACGTATTATCATATTCTTTAATAGCCTCTCGGAATTCAGGGGGTGGGAATGGCAGATATATGGAAAATGAGCTGGAAATTCGCGATAAACGAGGGTAATTCTTAAGACGGAAAAGGATTTTTAATAACGGACAACCGCCTCGGCGAATTCCGAGAGTCTATTTTACAAGGAGGAAGTTACAATGAAGGTTAAAAATGTAATGGTTTGTAACCCTTACACAGTTAGATCTGATCAAAGTCTTGCTGATGCAAGCAGTATTTATCTAGACCACGATGTTAATTGTGCGCCTGTTGTGGGGGTGAACGATGACATTGTTGGGATTATTACGATTTCTAAGGTATTGGGATGTTTTTTATCTGGCTATTCCCCAACAGCAAAAGTAGAGGAATTCATGGATGATCCGCCAGCAACAGTGGAAGAAAATTCTGACTTTGAGGAAATAGCAAACACTTGCACTCAGGATATGGAACGCATGCTTGTTTTGGATCAAAATATGAAATTAACGGGAATTCTGTCCCGAGTAGAGCTAATTAAAAAGGTTAACTTGGCTTGGGAAGAAACTAGAAATGAACTTAGAGTTGTGTTGCAGTCAGTTAGTCATGCAATTATTGCTTTCGATAAAACGGGTTCTGTATACCTTTTTAATAAAGGAGCAGAGATTCTCTT
>NZ_JUEE01000198.1:0-29537 GCF_000802135.1 Desulfosporosinus sp. BICA1-9 | reverse complement strand
CGCCGACAGGTATTCCTTTTGGGATCGCGGCTTCGGCGATACTCTCCGCCGGAGACTATCGTACCGGAGACTAATGTCTCCTTCGCCGCGAAGTATTCCTTTTGGGATTAGGCGGCTCGGCGAAACCTATCCTCAGCGCGATCGTATTCGTTAAGGGCCATGCGCTTCAGCGATACTCTATCCTACGCCGATAGGTATTTCTTTAGGGATTGCGGCTTCGGCGATACTCTCCACTGGAGACTATCGTCACAGGAAGCTTTCGTCACCGAAGTCTCGATGTTCAGCTTTAGCTGAACGAGTTCACTGAAAACAAAAAAAGTCCGGAATAATTCCGGGCTACATTGTGAGGCATATCTTTTTTCATTATTTAGTTCCTTTGTGTTTGCTCAAACTATATACTTCATTCAATAGTATGTCCAACTCACGGCTAGATGTGACTACTTCTTCAGAAGTCAGCTCATTACATAAGGCAAGTCTATTTAGTTGATCGCGTTTCTTTTCAACGGCATTTAGTAAATCTGATAGCTCCAGTAAATCCTCCTTCATTAAATCACCTTCCTCACCTTCCAGTAAGCTAAACTACAAATGCTTAATGGAATAAGGTTAATCCGTTTAATGATATAAGAGACACTTGAGAATGCATTATGATATACTTGGAAAAATGCCTATAAAATTTTAAAACACAACAACTATCTACTCATCATCACCTCTAAGAATTCGCAAATAATTCATATTCTTTATTTAGTTATATTATAACTTTGTCCAATTAGCAAGGAATTATAATCTATAAATCCCTTGTATTTTGTAGATATATGGAAGATCTCCACAGGTTCATGAATTTTATTCCCAATCTCACTCAAAATCTTTACGTTGCTAGGCAAAGTTTCTGGTATGAGGTTGAACAAGTGCGAATTAGTAAGTTTTAAGCCCTCAGCGGAGAATAATGTAGGATTAAATCCTTCGAGTTTATCAAATTCAAAGAAGACACCCACTTCTATAAGTAGGTGTCCTTATTTTGCTTCGGTGGGGGTAGAGTCCCACCGAAGTCTCGATGTTCAGCTTTAGCTGAACGAGTTCACTCAGCGATAATGGATAAAATAGCTGCTGAGGTGATTATTTTGAAATATAATGTTGGGCTGAGCAAATTGTAAGAATTATGATCGGAATATTAATCGTTCTTTTTGGTTACTATCCGAACAAAAGCCGACAAGAGCAAAGAAAAGCCTAACCGGCATACCCCATAGGGTGCTCTTAAATATCTTCACTAATGGGAAATTCAAGATCAGTCTTTGCTGCCGTCTTCATCTTTAAGTCCAGAATGACCTCATACAAAGTGTTAAGCTCTATGATTTCAAGATTTTTATATCTCGAAGAATCTCTTAGAGTGTTCTTGGCTATGTAGACACGTTTGAATCCCATTCGGTCTATTTCCCGGATGCGGGCTTCGATCGAAGGGACCTTTTTTAGTTCTCCAGTGAGGCCGACATCCGCCACAAAAACAGTATCATTGGGAATCGGTTTGTCTTTCACCGATGATACTATACACATGATAATGGCTAAGCTTACTGATTGTTCTTTGAGTTGAAGACCACCTGTTGTTTTGATAACCACATTTTTATCGTAGAGGTTGATCTTGCCTCTTTGCTCCAAAATAGAAATCAGGGTGTTTAATTGATCTCTTCTTAAACACTCCGCGATTCTCGACGGATAGGGAGTGAACGACTTCGATACCAGGCTTTCGACTTCTACAATAATGGGGCGTGTCCCCTCTTTGATCACGGTCAAGGCGCTTCCTGAAACCGTTTGTCCGGCTCCCCTTTGGGTCATAAAGAACTCAGACGGGTTATCAATGGATAACATGCCTTGTTCAGTCATCGAGAAGAACCCGATTTCTCCTGTACTTCCGAAGCGATTCTTCGAACACCAAGCTCCCCTCAATTCTTCGCCATTTTCTCCATTGAGAATTAACACCGCGTCGACCAGATGCTCTAGCGCTCGAAGTCCCGCGATTTCATCGTCTTTCGTCATTTGCCCCACCATGATCACAGCTCTGGGGCGGCTGTTATTTTTCGCTATTTTTAAGAGTTCGTTGGCACACTCCATTGTTTGAATCGGCGAACCAGGCCGGGAATTATGTTCTTCAAGGGTGAACGTCTGAATACTGTCGATAATAATCAAATCTGGGTCAAGTTCCTCAATTGAGGCCAGAACATGGTTCATGCTTGTATCAGAATAAATCCAGATGTTACTCTTGCTTCCATTCAGAATTCGATCTGACCTACTTTTAATTTGACTATCACTCTCTTCGGCTGAAGCATATAGAACCTTGTAGCCCTTATTGGCAACATCATCGGCTACTTGTAAAAGCAAGGTTGACTTTCCTGCACCAGGCCTTGCTGTCAAGATAATGATAGAATCCTTGACAATGCCTCCACCCAGTACTCGGTTAAATTCACTAATACCTGTTACAATTCTATCGCTATTTCCAGCTAAGACCTCAGATAGCCTCTTCGGAGAGGTCCTTCTTTTACTCGGTGATGACGTCGCTTGAGGTTGACTCTCTGATTCTTCGAATGTATTCCATTCCTCGCAGTTTTGACACTTTCCTAACCATTTTGGACTTTCGGATCCGCAATTAGAACATCTATATACTACCTTAGTCTTCATCCATACAACGCCCCATCCCCGAAGGGGCAATTCATGAATCGAACGATCATCAATTGCCCCTACAAACTGTTTAAAGCTTAGAAAATTTCATTTTTCCATCTTCTGCTTCTACACGAATCCGATCTCCGCTTTTAAATTCCCGTTCGAGTATTTTTTCCGAAAGAGCATCTTCGATTAAGCGCTGAATGGCCCGACGGAGGGGTCGCGCTCCAAAGATCGGATCATTTCCCTCTTTGGCAATCAATTCAATAGCACTCTTCTCAACCTGAAGCTCCAAGCCATTTTCACTCAAACGCTTATTGACCTGATTAATCAATAGTTCGGAGATCTTTAATAAATGTTCTTCTTGGAGGGAATGGAAGACCACTAGCTCGTCAATCCGATTTAGGAACTCTGGACGGAAGGATCGTTTTAGCTCTTCCATTACATAGCCACGCATATTTTTATAATCCGTTTTTTCGTCTTTTTTGGCTGCAAAGCCCATGGCTTCCTTCTTGAGGAAGGAAGAGCCTACATTGGAAGTCATGATTATGACCGTATTTCGGAAATCTACTGTCCTTCCTTTAGTGTCCGTTAAGCGCCCATCTTCTAGAACTTGGAGTAAAATATTGAAGGCCTCAGGATGCGCCTTTTCGATTTCATCCAACAAAATGACACTATAGGGTTTTCGCCTTACCGCTTCTGTGAGCTGACCCCCTTCATCATGTCCAACATATCCCGGAGGTGCTCCTACAAGTCGAGACACTGCATGTTTCTCCATATATTCGGACATATCAATGCGAATCAGAGCCTTTTCATCCCCGAACATCCCTTCAGCCAAAGCCCGACCAAGCTCGGTTTTCCCGACCCCTGTTGGTCCTAGGAATATGAAGGAACCTATAGGACGCTTCGGATCCTTCAACCCTGCCCGTGCTCGACGTACTGCCCGCGCCACTGCCGTGACTGCATCCTCCTGCCCAATCAGTCGTTGATGAAGAACATCCTCCAAATGCAAAAGGCGTTCACTTTCTTCTTCAGCAAGTTTTTTGACGGGTATTCCCGTCCAGCTCGCTACGATTTGAGCGATGTCATCCCCTGTAACCATGGCGTTTTCTTTATACCGCTTATCTTGCCACGCTCCTCGTAGCTCAGCAAGCTCGGCACGGAGTTTTTGTTCCTGATCACGAAATTCAGCAGCTTTCTCAAATTCCTGACTGGAAACAGCCGCTTCCTTTTCTTTCTTTAATCGTTCAGTTTCTTCCTCAAGCAGTTTCAAATCAGGTGGTGCTGTAAAACTAGCCAGTCTAACACGTGAAGCTGCTTCATCCATCAAATCAATAGCCTTGTCTGGTAAGAAGCGATCTGAAATATAACGATCAGATAGTCGAGCCGCCGCTTCAATCGCCTCATCCGTGATCTTAACTCGGTGATGAGCTTCGTAACGATCCCTTAAACCGCTGAGAATCTTTATTGCTTCCTCGGCAGTTGGCTCACCAATCTTGATGGGTTGAAAACGTCGTTCTAATGCTGAATCCTTCTCAATGTATTTACGGTATTCATCTAAGGTTGTCGCCCCAATACATTGAAGCTCACCCCTCGCTAGGGCAGGTTTTAGAATATTTGCAGCATCGATTGCGCCTTCTGCAGCTCCTGCCCCGATCAAAGTATGCAATTCATCAATAAAGAGAATGATGTTTCCATCTGCTCGGATTTCCTCCATAACTTTCTTTAAACGCTCTTCAAACTCGCCACGGTATTTACTTCCAGCCACCATGGCCGAAAGATCTAAAGTGATAACCCGTTTATTTAACAGTATTTCCGGTACTCTATTACTGATAATTCCCTGTGCCAATCCTTCAGCTATGGCTGTTTTTCCGACGCCAGGCTCCCCTATTAGGGCAGGATTATTCTTAGTTCGGCGGCTTAGGACCTGAATAACCCGTGCGATCTCCTCTTCTCGGCCGATTACCGGATCTAAACGACCTTCGCGCGCTTGCAGGGTTAAGTCACGACCATACTCGTTGAGCGCTGGCGTATTGACAGACCCGCCACTTTTATTAGAAGACGAAACTGAATTAGCTGCAGGCAATGTCGCTTCTTCCAATTCTCCGCCTAAAAGTTTCACCACTTGTTTCCAAACTCTTTCCGGACCCACGTTGAGATTTGCTAAGATTCGAGCAGCGATTCCCTCCCCTTCCATAATCAGCCCCAAAAGCAGATGTTCTGTGCCGATATAATTAACCTCTTGACGGTGTGTCTCTTCATTGGCTAACTCCAGAACCTTTTTTACTCGCGGTGTGAGTCCCACCTCTCCGCTAAAAGGTTGACCCACTCCTGCGATTTGTTCAACCTGACTTTGAATTTTTGCAAGATCTAAGCCCAATCCTGTTAATGCTTGGGCAGCAATCCCTTCTCCTTCTTGAATCAGTCCCAGCAAAATGTGTTCGGTTCCTACTACCTGATGTCCCATTCGTTTAGCTTCACTATGGGCTATCGCTATAACTTTCTGAGCACGTTCTGTGTAACGTCCTTTCATAATTCCTTCATCCTTCCATAATCGATGTTCGAGATTCGAGGCTCGAGGTTCGAAACTTGATGGAAAGCAGAGCTTTCCGATTTAAAAAGAGTAAGCCCTTTTTGCAGACACGAGGCTAAGATCGAAGTACGAGGTTCGAGACTCGAGGCTCGAACTTTGATTGAAAGCGAAGCTTTCATTCGTACATCGTACATTGCGCTACGCTTCGCTACAAAGCCGTGCGTTCTCGTATCAGTCGGGCCCGTTCCTCGTCCCGCTGGCTGGGGTCAAGTTCTCGGTCTAGGATATATTGCAAGCATCCTGGCCGAGTATCAATCATTAACGTAGCAAAGCAATCTTTGATTTTCGGTAATAAACCCATATCCGTTCCAAGTCGGTCATGCGACAAGAGATGCATGGCATCTTCAGACGAAAGCAGCCGAGCGTTTTGTAAGGTTCCTCGAGCCCTCCATACCTTATCCTCTAGGAACATAGGCATTTGCTTGCGGAGTGATTCTCGTGCCTGGAGTTCATGCTCTACAATTTGTCGAGTCACCGCGTCCAAATGAGATAGGATATCCTCTTCACTTTTTCCAAGGGTTATCTGATTAGACACTTGGAACATGTGTCCAAAAGCTTGAGAGCCTTCTCCATAAAGTCCTCGCACAGCGAGCCCTAAGCGTGTCACTGCTCCAAGAACCTGTTGAACCTGCTTCGTTATCACTAAGCCCGGCAGATGAACCATGACCGATGCCCTCAGTCCCGTGCCCACATTCGTTGGACAAGCGGTGAGATAGCCATGGCTTTCGCGGTAGGCAAAATCCAATTTTTCCTCCAGAAGATCATCTAAGGCCGTTGCTAAGCGATGTGTCTCTTGTAATTGATTACCCGGCAAAAGAACTTGGATCCTAAGGTGATCCTCTTCATTAACCATAACCGCATATCGATGGTCAGGAGCCAACGCCACTCCGCGCGCTCCAGTTGATCCTCCTAAACTTGGACTGATTAGATGTTTTTCGATAAGCACTTGATGTTCTATGCTGCTTAACTCTGTTAAAGATATATACACCAATGGCTCAATATTCCCGGCGGCAAGTACCTCCGAGAAGGTTTTTTCAACCTGTGCAGCACCTTCTGAACTAATAACATGGGGGAAGGGAAACTCTTCGAGGTTGCGCGCTAATCTCACCCGGCTGCTAATCACAACCGGAGAATTTGGCTCGCTCATCCAGGCACTGCTCTGTAAGAGTAACTCCTTACGAATCATTGGTTTCCCCTCCTTTCGCTTGTTCAATCTGACGAATCTGATCCCTGACTAAGGCTGCCTCCTCAAACGCTTCTTGTTGGATTAAGGTTTGAAGCGTCTCTTTCAGGTTTCTGATTTCCATACGATTTTTGATAGCAACCCCACGTCTCGCTGGGATTTTCCCGACGTTCTGGCCGCCACCATGCACACGACGAAGTAACGGTTCGAGCTGATCTTCAAAGGTTTCATAACACTTACTGCATCCCAGCTTCCCTGCTTGAGTTATTTGGGTAAAGCTAAGACCACATTTGGGACAGGTCCTCTCCGAAGGCTGTTCAATTGACTTTGGATTAAACCCAAAAAGGGCCTGCAAAAACTCAGGTACAATCGCTGGATGGAAAACAAAACTTACTTCTTGGTTTTTCTTAGCACATGATTCACAAAGGTATACCTCACGAGTTTGTTCATTTTCGGTAATGGATAAACGCATAACCGCTTCTTGCTGTTGACAATGTTGACAAAGCATGTCAACTCCCCCTTTATACCAAATCATCCCTACTTAACGTTGTCAAAATGTTCTTCATTAGACGTGCTCGTAACATATCCCAATCTCTGAACTCTCCACTTAAATCATTACCAGATACAATACTCTTAATCATCGCCGCTTCCCGAGTCGTGACAAGTTCCTCATCTAAAAGACGATCCACCAAGGCGCTTGAACGCTCACGTGAAAGCTGATCTCCAATTAATTGTCTCATTACTTGTTGGTACTCCCCTTCGAGGCCTAACCCTAAACGAATAATTCGAAGATACCCTCCACCCCCCCGGCGACTTTCAACCAAGTATCCCCGTTCGACTGTGAAACGAGTATCTAGTACATAGTTGATTTGAGATGGAACACAGGCGAACTCACCCGCAAGCTCGCTTCGCTGCAAAACGATATACCCCTCTGAGGTTTTTTCTAATACCCGTTTCAGATATTCCTCAATGCGATCCGCAAGGTTTCCCATTGTAATGTACTCCTTATAACAATATATTTCTAAGTTATCCCCCACATACTTATTATTGACCTTTCCTGACCTTCTATCTATATGATACCCATTTTTAGAAATTTTGCAAAGGATTTTTAGAAAAAAATTAGTTTGGAGAGGGTTAAGTCTGCCACTTAACCCTCTCCAAACTATCAATGCTCAATTCATAAACCTAATTTGAAAACAAGACAAAGTAAAACCAAGAGGATAATGTTAAGAGACCAACACTACCCAGTAACCAAATAACAGGTTTTCCTTCCAGCGGTTTTGAATAGACTTCTTGCTCTATTGATTGATTGATCGCTATTTGATCGGTTTGTCTGGAGACTGATCTTTTTTCAGGAATAGCTTCCCCTAACTTACGTATCCCCGTTTTGGATGAGGTAACACGGGGTGCCACGTCGTTCCATTGTAATGAACCCCGCAGCATCTGTTGAAGTTCTTTAGGACTCAACCAAACATTATCTTCTTTCATGAAACGGTCTGCCTCCACGTCGCTAATAGCAAGTTCTTACTGTGCTATTCGCGACCTAAGAAAAAATCCCTGCCACGTAGACAGGGACGTTTGTCCTAAAATATCTGCACAATTGCTATAAATTTGCTATAAATCCTACTTGCGCGTCGAGCATATTCGCTCTCGCGACGTATTACCCCTAATTTCAATCTGTAACGATTCTTCTTACTTAATAATTAGTACTGGACAGCTTGCTCGTTGCAACACCCGTTGACTTACACTGCCAAGGACCGAGCCAGTTATTGCACCGTAGCCATGACTTCCCATAACGACTAAGTCAATGCTTTCCTGCTTGATCTGATCTAGGATAACGGTTACTGGATGACCTGCTTCTACTCGTTTGTTAATGACAATCTGCCCCTGATCAACTCCCGAAAGGGTTACATCTAAAGCAAGTTCTCCGTTTTGATCAAGTTGTTCTTGCGTCACCGTGATTCCATAAGAAATGGTATACCCCCAATAAGCCTGAGGAGTATAGCTAACATGAAGTAGTAACACCTCAGCTTGATATGAGCTGGCTAACTCCAGGGCCATTTTTAAGGCGCGGCGAGAATTTTCAGAGGCGTCAGTTGGGACAAGAATCTTTTTAAACATTCTATCACCCCTTTCCTTGAAGCTTGATCGATTGCCTATAATATATCCTATTCACGCAATCCGCACAACGTAATCTCTGGTTAGACTTTTGGCCATTATAATACAACCAATTCTCGAGGGGTTATGGATAAATATCTGGCACCCAGCTCTGACTCGACGACCACAGTATCTTCAATTCCTACGGCTCCAACTCCCGGGAAAATAAACTTGGGTTCGATCGCTACCACCATCCCAGGTTTGATCACTACCTTTGAACCCTTACTAAGGGTCGGAAGTTCATCAAGTTCCAAACCTACCCCATGCCCTATAAAACTAACTCGACTTGTCCCGTACCCCATAAAATTCTCTTCATAGGGTGTATTTTCACGGACCCACGTCAAGATTTCCTCGTATATTTCACCGGCCAATCTCCCTGGTATTAAGGCACGGCGAATTTTTTCCTCAATTTTCAGGGTAAGCTCGTAAGCTCTTGTTAGCTCGTCTGATAAAGGTCCGAGGCTTAGGATTCGTGTTTGGTCAATCTGATAACCATGAACGGTTGTCACCATATCAAGGACAATCGGTTCGCCCGCCTGGATCTGGGCCATCGATGCCCCATTCGGATGAGCAATACAAATGCCCTGTCCATTCACTGGCCCATCAAAATAACTTGGCACGGTAGCGCGGACTCCCGAAGTTATTGCTCCAACATGGAATTCTAAGCCAAAACCGCGTATCCTCACATAACCACCGTGTCCCAAGGCCCGTGCCTTACCCGCTAATAGCCCCTCTAGTTCAACTTCGGTCATTCCTATATGTAGAATTTCCTTAGCAAAATCCAACACCGGGGTATGAATCTGAGCACTCTCTTCGAGACGGGATAGTTCCCACCTGGATTTTACAGCACGCTGTAAGCGGATTTCTGGCGAAACATCCAGAAACATGACCTCCGGGAATAGTTTGCGATAACGCTCAAATTGATTTACCGGAAGGACATCAAGTTCTAGCCCTAGCACACTTGGGAGAGAAAGCCCTGCCTCTTGAATGTCTTCGGGAATTTTAGACAAGCCTCGCAGTATGATTACGTTCCAAGGACTTTCTCTCTTAGCTCTGGCAAAATCTCTGTAGGCTAATACAAGCGGCATTCCTTCCTGGGGAACGTAGACATGGACATTTTGGGCTGTACCAGTATAGTAGAGGGTATCCGCGCGTTGGACCAAAAGTGCCCCATCGATTCCTTTTTTAATCAGTTTGTCTTGGAAAATCTTCATTCGGTCTTGTAATTCTGGCATAGGGACTTGCATTCTAACTCCTCCGCCTCGTTAAATATTCAGAATTATATCTCTTTTGCTTATTATGGTCAGATTGGATATACATTGCAAGTCTTTTTCGTATAAACATCAGTTTCCCCTAGATAGTTACTATAGTAGTAAATATGCTCTGAAAAAGTCATACTTTCTGAAAGTGTCGTAAGTGAAAGGATTAGGACAGTATAAAAGCCGAGCAGGAAGTTCCCGCTCGGCTTTTATGTCAGTATTTTCCGGGCAAATCTTCGAAATACCCCTGGGGATGCGAACAAGCCGGACATAGTTCAGGTGCTTCCGTGCCATCATGGATGTAGCCACAATTTGTACATTTCCATAAAGTGGCTGTTTCTTTTTTGAAGATCGTTCCCTTTTCGATCCCTAAGGCATAATAATCAAAACGATTCATATGATGCTTTTCCACTTCTGCAATTGTCCTAAAGGCCTTCGCGACATCAGGAAATCCTTCTTTTTCCGCAACCGTGCCGAAGTTTGAATAGATTTCTGTCCATTCTTCTCTTTCCCCTGCTGCAGCCGCCCTTAAGTTGCTTAGCGTGTCTCTATTAACTAACGGATAGTCTGCATCGACATGAATGACATCAGTTTGATCTTGAACGTGGGCGGCCAAAAGTTTATAGAAGACTTTCGCATGTTCCTTTTCGTTAGCAGCTGTTTCTTCAAATACCGCTTGAATATGTTGATACCCTTCCTGCTTAGCCACTCCCGCAAAAATAGCATACCGAGTGCGTGCTTGAGACTCACCTGCAAACGCCTTACTCAAATTCTTAAATGTTTCTGTTTCCTGAAAGTTCATGACACACTCTCCTTTGCCATAGTTTTTCATAAATGCTAATTTTTATACTTTTTGCCTTTAAGAAAAGGAGTAATTCCTTAGTTGAAGGTTTCTTAATACGAATGTCGAAGTAATAAAATGTCACACTAAACTAAAGGTGGTTTTCCCTTGCTATTTAAACGATTCGATATCCCCCGTTCTGTCTGGGTCTTAATCTTGGGTGGTTTCATCCAGTCAACTGGTAATTCTCTCATGTGGCCTCTAAATAGCCTTTTTATGCATACCGTCTTAAACCGTTCATTAACTGAAGCTGGTACCCTTCTTGCAGCACAATCGGCAGCATCTCTATTTGGCCAATTTATGAGTGGTTTTTTGGCGGATCGTTTTGGTCCAAAGAAAGTAATGATTATTGGCTTAGTTGGAGCAATCCTCTCCGTTGGATCTATCGGTATTTACCCGGTCTGGGGGGTTTATGCACCAGCATTTATCCTGTTCGGATTAGCTCAAGCGTTTATCTTCGTCCCACTTAACGCGCTGATTCATGCCCTTTGGCCTGAAGGCGGGCGGCGAGGTTTTAATTACCTTTATATCTCTAATAACGCTGGCGTCGCCGTTGGCACTGCCATCGGAGGAATGCTGGCTCAAGTCTCTTTCCGTCTTACCTTCTCTTTGAATGCTGCAGGCTTCTTAATTTTTTTACTTTTGTTGTTGATAGGTGTTTCAGAACGAAAAGCACCCATTCATTCAATTTCATCGAAGCAATCAACAGAAGGGTTGACGAAAGACAGTGGCTTCAAAGTACTTCTAGCCTTATGTGGAGGCATATTTTTTACCTGGGGAGCCTATATTCAGCTCGTTACGATTTTACCCGTGGTAATGAACCAACTCGGATTTTCTCTTTTTTCTTACAGTGTGCTTTGGACGCTGAACGGCGTCTTCATCGTTACTTTGCAGCCCTTCATCAATTGGGTCATCAAGGCTTGGGCAAAGTCATTCGAACGACAATTTTACCTCGCCGCTGTTCTCTTAACCATCGGGTATGTCATTCTCCTGGGCAAGCTACCGTATATATCCTACATTATCGCCATGCTCATTCTAACCCTTGGTGAAATGCTGATTTTGCCTGCGGTTCCAGCAGCTGCTGCTCAACTTGCCCCACAAGGAAAGACTGGAGCTTATCAAGGAATCATTGGAGGTGCTTCGTCTGGAGGGCGAATGGTGGGTCCCTTGCTAGGTGGAATGATGTATGATTATGGTGGAGGATCTAGCGTATGGACGTTTGCTATCCTATTAATGATTGCTTCCTTGGTTATATTCTTTATCTATGGAAAATTAATTCAACGCTTTAATAATCTTCAAAGAAGCGAACCGTCAGAGCTAACTAATGAAGAATCTATAAAATGATAATGATAATTCCAAATTTTTATTATGAAAAACACTATGTCTACTCCGTGTTTAATTTACCCCCCTGCGGAAAGGAATCGAAAACGGAAAGCCTTCATTATTTCTGGCCAGTCTTCCTCATTAACCCGAAAAATCACTTGCGTCGCCGGGATTTGTATCGACCCTATAGTACAGGTCCAATCATCACTCAGATTTACTTCCCAGTCCGGGCCCAAATACAACCCCTGCCCAATCTGCTTTCCCCCAATCGAAAGAAAATAGTCAACTAAGTCTTGGTGAGGCATTCCTCTCATTTCAAGGCAATACTCTTTTATGGCCATACACACGCTTCTTTCTTTGAGTTACACTGACAACTAATAGCTGACCGCTGCCTAGTGTATTATTTACGCTCAGAATCATGATAACTTTTCTTAAAACCGTCGATCAAATGTCTGATGGCGATTATGGGATGGTTCAAAAGCATCCTAGGCCCGGCATAGCGCATGACCTCAATAATTCTTTGCTGCATTTCCGGTTTATAGCAGTGCACCGTGCATTTACCGCAGGTTGGTTTAAGTTCTCCGAATTTACAATGAGTCAGACGCTTGGAAGCATAATTCAATAAGTCTCGACACTCTGCACAGAGTCCATCTACAGGGTGATGATTACCCTTACAATATAGTTTAATCATTAATTCCACGGTTGCTTTCTCCCGGTCTAACCTATTAGACACTTTTGGCTACACTCCATTCATTACTAATCCCCTTGTCCATTTACATGGAATAGTTTAATTTGGGTATGTTAATCGAGAGTTAATACTCCACCCGAAGTAAATTTTCAAATGAGGGGGTAAGCCTGATATGGCAAAGAAGACGAACGACAAGTCGCGCAAACCCGATAATACTGAGAAGATTCCGCTTCCCTTTGATGCTGATAAAATCGGTAGAAATGTATCAAAAGACCGGGTGTAAACCCGGTTTTCTTTTTTTGTACTTTTCTCTATCTATTATTTAGGGAAATAAATTTAAGAATGACTTAGGAATTTCCGATTCATACCGCACCACTTCGCCCGTTATCGGATGCTTGAAGGCTAGGACTTGAGCATGAAGCCCTATTCGTCCAATAGGATGCTTAGTGGCTCCATACTTCTTATCTCCAATCACACTATGACCTATATCTCTCATGTGCACACGAATTTGGTTCTTCCGCCCAGTTTCTAGCTTGACTTCTAAAAGTGAATAATGTTTGTTTTTCTTAAGTAATCGATAGTGAGTCACTGCTTTTTGGCCGTCATTAGGGGTGCGACTGGAGTACATAATAAAAGCTTTACTCTCGGTCAGCCAAGAGGTGATTGTTCCTTGCTCCTTAGATACTGCCCCTTCCACTACTACAACGTAAGTGCGCTCCAAAACCGCTTCCTTCCACGCTTCTTGCAACAATTGCTGTACCTTCTCGCTTTTGGCAAACATCATCACCCCAGAGGTTTCTCGATCAAGGCGATGCAACACAAAGATCTTGTTTTTTGGGTCTCTTTTTTTGACATGATTACTTAATATACTATAAGCCGTTTGCTCTTTTTCTGTAGCCGTTGCGATTGAGAGCAATCCCGCCTGTTTTTCAATGATTATGATATCCGGGTCCTCATACACGATATCTAACCCATCAGGTTGCTTTTCTATCAACACTTTTGCCCAATTTACGACGACCTGTTGACCGATCTCCAAGGGATGATTGTATTGAGTAATCACTTCATTATCAACCGAAATTTGACGATGGGCCAGCAAGGACTTGATATCGCTTCGGCTTTTACTGGGTATTGCACCAAGTAAAAACTTCATTAACTCGGCCTGTTCTGTTACCTCAAGATGACTTTGTTTATCCTTCCCAGTCTTGGTTCTCAACTTACTGCTTGGTGTATGCATCCGATTTACCCCTTATCCTAGTTATCTGTATTAATATCTCCGATTACACTAGCCTCAATTCCTTTTCCAGAATATCTGGAGGATTATGACGTCATGCAACTAACCACCATCTCGGAATCCCTTAATACTTAAATTTATCCCAATACTACCAGTTGGCTTGATTTAGGTCAATAAATTTGGTAAGGAACTCAACTATGGATCTGAAAACCAGTATGAGCAATAGCATAATGTAAAAGGCTACCTTGGTATGACGGAAAAAAACCAAACATAATCAAATTACGTTTGGTCGAATTGCCGTAAATTCTTTAATTACTCGATGGCTAGGATTCCTAAATAAGTTCTTTAAACCTCTATGTACGCTTATACCAGAGGTGCTTCCATTCCATATTGACCCCAATCCTCTCTCGCTGGCCCGTATATCCCAGGGACTTTGAGGCCGGCTTGTCTCATCAGTACGGTCATTTGCCCTCGATGATGAATTTGATGATTAATGAGGACATTTAAGGTGGTGCCTATAGTCCATAATTCCCCATACATATCCCGTTCCTCCAAAAGAGTCTGATCAGTCCACTGACCTTTAATGGCTGTTACTATTGTAGTGCTTACCTCTTTGTAATAATTGGCGATTTCTTGAGCCGTGTCCGGAACGGGAGCTTCCTCACCGAGACCTTTAAATACTAACCCTGTTTTTTCCATCATCTCGGGGATTGATGTTACGATATGCCAAGCGAGCCTCCCAAGAGTACGATCCTGCACTGTAACGGTTTGACTAAGTGAAGAGTCTGTTAAAGCATTGAGTACTCGCTGGGTCGATTCCGCTTCCTTCTCCCAAGTCTCCAAAAAAGCAGTTAATGTTAAAAACATATTAAAGTCCCCCTCGCACACTAATTTACCCAATATTACCAGTTATCCTAATGCAGGTCAATCATCTTCTGCCTTTCGAATCGAAAGCTATCTCTCATAGATTCTGTTTTCTTTTTAACTCGTAACAAGAAAAAGGTGGCCTTTAAAAAAAACCACCTTCCATTAAGCACAATTCTATTTATATTGGTTAGCCAATCTCTTTTTAAGATTTTCAGCTACCCATGCTGGATCAATCGGGTTTCTAGCAATTCCACTGTCGATAGCAGCTTTTGCTGTAGCGGCAGCAACCGCTGGGGCTACTTCCGGGTTCAAAGTGTAAGGCATGATAAAGTTAGCATTAAGTTCTTCAGCGGAGACACAAGCAGCAATTGCTTTGGCAGCTGCAATCTTCATTGCATCATTGATGTCAGTCGCTCTAACGTCAATAGCACCCCTGAACATACCAGGGAAGGCTAATACGTTGTTCACTTGGTTAATAACATCTGAACGACCAGTAGAAATGACAGCAGCGCCAGCTTCAATAGCTCGTTCAATAGGCCAAATTTCCGGGATTGGGTTCGCTTGACAGAAACAAATGGGATCTTTAGCCATAGATTTAATCATATCTTCGGTCAGAACGTTTGCTGCAGATACACCAATGAAGACATCTGCACCTACAAGTGCTCCAGCTAGATCACCGCTGAATTTCTCAGGGTTAGTTGCTGCGGCGATTTGTTCTTTCCAGGGGTTCATACCCACTGTACGACCTTCATAAATGGCACCTTTGGTATCACACATAATCACGTTTTTAAGACCAACGCTCATCAAGAGCTTAATGATGGCGATTCCAGCTGCACCTGCCCCATTAGCAACAACTTTGACGTCTTCGATTTTCTTTCCGACGACTTTGAGCGCATTATAAAGTCCAGCCAAGGTAACGACTGCAGTTCCATGTTGATCATCATGGAAAATAGGTCCTTTAAAGATCCCTCTGGCTTTGAGTTTTTCCTCGATTTGAAAGCACTCCGGGGCTTTAATATCTTCTAAGTTAACTCCACCAAAGGTAGGAGCTGTTAATTCAACGATTTCCACAATTTTATCGACATCGCGGGTATTGACCGCAAGTGGAAAGGCATCGACATCGCCAAAGGCTTTAAAGAGAAGGGCTTTACCTTCCATAACAGGCATAGAGGCAGCAGGTCCAAGATTTCCAAGTCCAAGAATAGCAGACCCGTCGGTCACAATGCTAACAAAATTGGCATGGTTGGTATAAATGTCGAGATTGGCGGGGTCTTTTGCAATCTCCAAGACTGGTTCTGCAACTCCAGGAGAATAAGCAAGCGTTAGATCATCTCTGTCTTGTGTCGGACATGTCACTCTAACTTCGAGTTTACCAGGTTTCACTGTATGAAATGCTAAGGCCTCTTCGCGAAGATTCTTAATGCGCGACATATGCATCTTCCTCTCACTATCTTTTTAAGTCTAAATGAGGTGACAATCTTTTAGGATGGATAAAGAGAACCATAAGTTATACTTTCTGATAGTTCAAGTAAGAAATTGTTTGGTCACCTCCTTGAAAAGGTAACCAAACAATCAAACGATCATCTTACTTAGCGTTTTTTGCATCAATCTCAGCTTGAGCAGCTATGATATCTAAAGCATTAAGGTATACAGGGGTATCAACCATTTTGCCATTGAAAGAAACGGATGCTTTACCCTTAGCAATTCCTTCTTCTTCGAAGACTTTCACAACACCGCCAGCCCACTCAACATCGGCAGGATCAGGAGAGTACATACGATTAGAGGGTTCGATTTGTCCTGGGTGAATGATCATGCGACCTTCATAACCCATTTGACGTCCTTCAGCTACGTTTTTCTCAAAAGCTTCAATGTTCTTGAAGTCAACGAAAGGAGCATCGATGGCTACGATTCTGGCAGCACGGCAAGCTACAGCCACATGCGCACGTCCATATTGTTGTTCTACACCTTCATTGGTTAATTTCACGCGCATGTCACGGCAATAGTCTACAGCACCGAAAATAGCGTTGACGTTTCGTTTACTAGCTAAGCAGCACTCTGCGGCATTGATAATCCCTTTGGCAGTTTCCAGCAACATGGAGATTTTAACGGTCCCTACTTCAATACCACGACGGCGCTCTAGTTCTTCAAGTTTCCAGTCAAGACGCTGTACGTCAGCGGCGCATCCGGTTTTAGCTAAGGTTACTCCATTAAGGCCTTCATAGACAATAGCTTCCAGATCATCGTTCGTTAATTCAGTTTCCCAGTTATTAATACGAACATATACTTCTGCACCGCCAGTGCCTGCATACTTGAGGTTTTCGCGAACGATTTGACGAGCAACTTCTTTCTCAGCTGGTGGAACGGAATCCTCGAGGTCAAGCGTAATAATGTCAGCCGTAAACTCAGGAGCCTTTGCCACCATTTTAGGATTGTTGCCAGGAATATACATTACAGATCTCATGATTGTCATTAGTATTCCCCCTATAATTTTATTTTTGGCTTTATTTCTAAGGTTTTAAACCCTAGGGATATCATAATTCGCACTTAGTCTTTGATTTTCTCTTTTAAGATAATTGGAATATCGGTTGGGGTCTCAGCTACAAATCCTCCAGCCTGAGTCACTGCTTCCATCTTACTTTTAGCAGATCCACGACCACGCTCGACAATATTCGAGGCATGGGAGAATCGCATACCAGCAGGTGCCCATGCTCCTGCCACATAGATTACGAAAGGCTTCGTAAATTGACCAGCAGCAATAACCTCAGCACACTCTTCTTCTTGAGTTCCGCCGATTTCGGCATAGACCGCTACGCCTTTAGTTTCCGGGTCAGCTTCAAATAACGGTAATAGGTCCGCCATAGACGTTCCAAGGACTGGTTCTGTTCCGGTATGAATTACGGTACTTACCCCAAATCCCCCTTCTCTGAGCAACCAAGGAATGGTTCCTGACTGACCGCCGCTGCGAGAGAATACCCCAACGCTTCCTCTTTGGAAGAATTTATTGGCCCATTCTTTGTTCCCACCGAGCCAGCCTACAACAGCCTCACCTGGAGTAATAATCCCGATCGACCCTGGTCCAAGAAGTCTTGACCCCTTAGATTTGGCATAGGCAATCATTTCCATGATATCGTGGATCGGAGTGCCTTCAACACAAGGAATAATATTCTTAACCCCTGCATCAACTGCTTCGTATACCGCTGTTTTTAAAGCTCGGCCAGGTACGAAGATGACGCTAAAGTCGATTTCGCCTTGCTCACGGACAATCTCTTTTACGGTGTTGAAAACGGGAACTTCATGAACCTGTTCTCCAGCTTTTCCCGGGCTGGTTCCACCGATCACTTTAGTACCGTATTCTTTCATGTATTTTGTCCGTACGGATCCTTCACGTCCCGTTATCCCTTGGACGATGACCTTGGTATTCTTATTGATCAAAATGCCCATCTTTATCCCTCATTTAACATTTTGCTACGTTTTGTATCTACCTTACACTTGGACTATGGCTAATTTTTCGTTGATGCTATTGACGCTTTTGAAGGTACTCATCCAAACCTTTAACAGGAATCTCAATGGTTATGGCGTTGTTACCTTTGGTCTTACAAGCGAGTTCACATGCTAAACACTCAGTTCCGAGACGCAAAACTTCTTCCGCATCGCGATGTGCAACTGAAGCTCTACCTTGGTCGTCAATCCCAAGCAAACCTCTAGCGTACTTCTTGCACGCGTCGGCACATGCCTTTGTCTCGCATGTATCACACTTGCTGGTATCGATTTTGACCGTCAGAGTTTTTTCTGCGAATTCCAGCATAGGTTTCCCCTACTTTCCTTGAGATTCTTTCTCAGCTCTGTATTCTTTACTAAGAGCTAAGAGTCTTTGTCCAATGAACTTAGTATCAGTTACATACTCTTTGCCATAAATCTCGATTCTCTTGCCTGGCCCATCAGGAGTCATTAGATCCGCAAGGCCATTTCTGAGAATTTCCAAAGATTCATCTTCCCTGTTACCACAAAGCAAGAGGACACAAGGTAATCCAGACTTCTGAGTCGGGAGTACTTCCCTAAGTACCTTGACGATAGCATGGGCATGATGCCACTGCTCCTGATTTGCCATCATAAATCCGCCGAGCAGATAGCCGTCTATGTTTGGCTGGGAAAGAACACACTTTGCTACTCGATAAATCTTTGAACCGACGGGGTTACCACTTGTGTCAGCATAGTTAGCAGGCTTAAGACCCACTTGGTTTAGGGCGTCAAGTCCCATCATCGCTGAACCGCCACCAATAGGATGATAACCAATGTAGCCTGGGCTTACTTCATCATAGCCCATATTCATGAGGAACCCTGTACCACGAGCATCGGTTTCCTCGATACTCCAACCGATGAGATCCAATTCTGTAGGAGCTCCTGGAAGGTCTCTAGCAATAGAGATTCCGAATTCCGGATGGCGACCCACGGAACTATTGTCAATTTCCATTTTACAATCTGCACAAACTAAATTACCGCTGCCCGTCATGATGAAGGGATTAATCTCTAAGGTTTGACAATCGTATTTTTTGTAAGCCTGTGAAAGCTTCGATAGGAAACTAGCAAACTTGCTAAGGTCTTGAGCCGGGATTCCAGCTCGAGCACACACATCAACTGCGTCATAAATTTGTAAACCATTAATAGGATCGATGTTAACTTTAAAAAGCAACTCTTCCGGGACACTTTCGATGTCCATTCCGCCCTCAGTGCTAAACATGAGCATTGGAGAACGTGCTTCTCTCGCTCCGTTAACGACAAATGAACAATAATACTCTTTTTTAATGTCCAGTTTTTCCTCGACAAGAACCTGGTTTACGGGAACTCCCATGACGTTTTTAGCGAAAATTTCGGCTGCAGCAGCTGCTGCTTCTTCAGGAGTGTTAACCAGTTTAACAATTCCTGCCTTGCCACGCCCCCCGGCTTGAACCTGACCTTTGACGGCTACGGCCTTGCCAATCTCCTCAGCAATCGTTTTGGCTTCTTCATGGGTAGAAGCTACGCGGCCTTGTGGCACTGGTAGTCCCGCTTTTCTAAGCCATTCTTTTCCCTGGTACTCTAGAAATTTTGCCATTTCGTTATCACTTCCATAATGAAATTTTCTGCAACTATTTAGGTCGCTTTAGGGTCATCCATCATTGTAACTTTGGTGTTTTTTAGAAGGTAAACTCTTCCTTCCTTTTTCGATACTTAGCTAATTCAGTCAAACTCACTGTGCTAAATTACCAAATATCAAGTAAAAAGAGAATTTTCCCTCCCTTCTTCACAGCTTTTACACTGAGCTTAGTAGGATTTTTTTGAGATACGGAAACTAAATTCACTTTTTCTTCGTTTCATTATGTGAAACTCAGTTTCATTTTGCTATAAGACTATTATCCATCTATTTGTCTCAATAGTCAACAGAATAATTAGTCGATTTTTCAAAACATTTTTATCTGCAATTAACCACATTAATACTCCCCCTGCCAATAGTCACTCTCGACGTCCAAGGGGGCAAAGGCATTAATCTTACACCTACTTACAATTTTACAGTCTCTACAGGAACTGGACCGGCTATACCAATAAACACAAAGCGATCGTTCCCTGTATTGCGCATACCGTGTGTTTGTCCGGCTTTGGCAAGAATAGCCATACCTTTTTGGATTTCTACCACTTGTCCTTCTCCAGCAAAATATTGGCCCGACTCTCCCTCAAGACAAATCCACACATCATCCGCATTGGGGTGTTGATGAAGGAATACTTCTTGTCCCGGTTCTAAACACCACATGGCTCCCAGGGTTTTATCGGACTGATAAACCATCACTTTTTGTGGAGCATTCGCATCAAATTGAGCCAATTCTCCCAGCTTAAACACTCTGTCTTCCAAATTTACCCCTCCTAAAAAAGTCATAAGGATAGGTCTAAAAATTTTGAATTTTTAGACGACCTTTTCTTAGCTTTTATACCCTAAATATCCTTATACTGCTGTAGTTTATCCGCATTTCCCAAAGTTATTTTAAGTTAAGTTTATCCCTAAAATAACGATGCTTCGAGTGACTAAAGCAGAGCAGAGCAAAACTAAATTGATGGATGTTAGAAGTTAGACGTTAATCGCGGAGAGTAGCGGCGAATAGAGAAACACTGCTCTAGTGTATAAACACCAGAGCAGTGTCCATACGCCACTTGGAATGTTCAGATCTGAACTCTATAGGTCGATGACCTTACCTGGGTTAAAGCGATTGCTCGGATCAAAGCTTCTCTTAACTTTTCTAAAAGCTTCCATTGCAGCGGGTGTAAACTCCTTATCCAGATACTTCTTCTTGACGAGCCCGATTCCGTGCTCACCACTAATTGTACCCTCGAGATCAAGAGCCATCATACAGAGCGCCTGTTCTGCAGCATGGACGGTTTCAGTTTCCTCTTTATTCCGTTGATCGAAAAGAATGAGCGGATGAAGATTTCCGTCACCGGCGTGGGCCACAACTCCGATGGTCACACCAAAATCTTTGGCTACTTTAAGGACTCCGTCAATCGCTTTGGGGAAATTACTCCTCGGAACCGTAATATCATTAACACCATAGGATGGTCTTACGCGGGCAACAGATCCGAAAGCACTGCGCCTTGAAGTCCAAATTTGATCCACTTCAACTGCCGATTGAGCAACTTTAAATTCTTTGGCAATTTTTTGGGCTATGTCACCAATCGTCTTGACTTGCCCGTCCATATCTTCTGGATATCCGTCAACCTCAATAATCAGAACAGCTCCAACGTCACGGGGAATCCCGGCATGGGTAAAATCCTCAGTCGTATTGATCAGCAAATTATCCATCAATTCCAGGGTTGTCGGAATAATACCGGCAGCAACTATATCGGCAACAGTTTGAGAAGCATCTTCAACTTTGTCGTAAATAGCCAGCATTGTTTTCTTGGCTCTGGATATCGGTATGATACGGACGAAAACTTTGGTGACCAATCCTAGGGTTCCTTCCGCGCCAACAATGATTCGAGTCAAATCATATCCCGGCTCACTTTGGAAATTACGCCCTCCCGTTTGAATGACTTTGCCATTGGGGAGAACGACTTCCAGACCCAAGATATAATCGCGGGTAACCCCATATTTAAAGCATTTCGGTCCACCGGAGCATTCACCGACATTCCCTCCTATTGTTGAGGCCTTAAAGGAGGACGGATCGGGAGGAAAATAGAATTTTTTCTTTTCCAGTTCAACTTGAAGGTCAAAATTGATCACTCCAGGCTCAACAACTGCTACAAAATTTTCAGTATCTATTTCATGAATTTTAGTCATTTTAGTAAAGCTAATGACCACAGACTCTTCAGAAGGAATGGTTCCACCACTCTCATTCGTACCAGCACCCCGGGGAACAAGTTTAATGTTGTGCTCGTTCATCAATTTGACGATTTCAACTACTTGTTCCGTTGTTTGCGGAGAAACGACTCCTAAGGCTTCACCAGATAATAACGTGCCGTCATAACCATAGGTGAACAGACCCACTTTGTCTGTAACAACGTTTTTCTCCCCAACAATTTCCTTCAGCCGCTTAACAACCGTTTGGCTTAACATATTCAGACCTCCTTCTTCTTAAGCCTCTAGACTTACCCCAGGGTTGAGAATCCCTTTGGGGTCAAATTGTTGACGCAGTTCACTGAGCAAACTTGTGGTTTGCTTCCACATTTCCGCATCATTGTAAACTTCAGCTTTGAGCTTATGACCCAAGAGGCCCTTCACGTTCCCGCCCTGGGATATCGCCAGTTTATTCACTTTCCTGGCAAAAGCAAGTTTATCCGTTCCCTCGGGCAGAACCAAACCAACAAATCCAAGAAGTCCTTCGACAATTACGCCAGGATAAGCCCCTAAATCTCCAGTAAGCGCTTCGAGCTGAGCCAGGGCTTGAGGCATTTTCATCGGACCAACCACAAACTCCACGGTACGCGACCGTTTGGCATTGAGGTCGGCGCGCACTTTAAGCCAACCATTGATCACTTGATCATACTCAACCTCGTCCTCAATGATCTTTACATCAGAGCCTCCACCCAAGGTAAGCACTGCAGCAACTTCATTAGCGATGTTTTTACCTGACTCTTTGAATCCCTGCAAATCAATGATCACAAGTTGCCCTTCCGTTCCGGGTTTGGCATTTTTCGCAAGGGATGCATTGATGAGATTCATCCGGGTCGGAAGCACATTCCGCTTAATCAGGGTATTGAAGGTTGCATTCGCCTTATGCATAGATGCGAAGGTTCCGATCACTGCTTTTTTAGCTTCCGGTGCAGGTAAGAGCTTCACCAGAAGTTTGGTGAAAATCCCAAACGTTCCTTGGCTACCGACAGCGAAGTGGATGAAATCTAAACCGGAAACGTTCTTGATACATTTATTTCCGATATCCAAGATTTCCCCTGTGGGGAGAACCATTTCAAATCCCAAAAGGAACGTCCGGGTAGGACCATATTCAAAGGATTTAGAGTCGGAATCTCCAATCGCAAAGCAGCCGCCAACCGAACTGGTTTCGACTTCATAGGGCTCCGGAGGAAAGTTTAATCCGGCTTCCGTAACTTTAAGAAGAAAGTCTTTATGAAGAACTCCTGGTTCGACCACCGCCACAAGGTTTAGCTGATCCATTTCTAAAATCTGGTTCATCCGGGACATAATCATCGCAATCCCACCCGCAATCCCCTGGGTATCGACGACTGCCCCGCTTACTGCTATTTTGACATTCTGCTCATTCGCCAGTTTGACGACACTCGAAACTTCAGACGTATTCCCAGGTAAGACGACGACTGCAGGCTTACCTTGACCTTTTAGATATTTAGCCATTTCAGAAGGGGAATCGATGACATTGGCATCACCGACAATCCCTTTTAACTTACTGATATTGACGTTACTCATGACTACCCGCCCTTCCACTCATTTACGTTCAATTAGTCTTCGTAAGCGTTGGCCATTACATCGGCAACATGCATAACCTTTTGTTTTTGACCGGCTTTGTTTATGCCACCTTGAAGTCTCAACATGCAAGCAGGGCAACTTGTAGCCACCAAATCTGCATTGGTATCCTTGATGTTTTGTGTCTTCTGAACCGTGATATCGGTTGACACCTCATGATAGAAGGCTTGTATTAAACCGGCTGCCCCGCAACAACGGTTGGCTTCAAACATTTCCTTATAGTCAACCCGCGGAATCATTTGCAACAATTGTCGAGGCTGCTTGGTTACCTTAAGACCCCGAACCATGTGGCAAGGATCATGATAGGTGATTGTTAGAGGACTTGAATTATGAAGTTTGCTCTCATCGACACCGATTTTTGCCATATATTCTGAAAACTCTACCACTTTTTCAGAGAATAGTTTAACTTTTGCAAGATACTCCGGCTCATCGGCAAAGAGCGTTAAATAGTCATGTCTAAGCATCGCAGCACAGGACGCACAGGCAGTGAGAACAACTTCGGCATCTTTATACTTATCTAAAAAGGTATCAATCGTTTTGCGGGCATTTTTTTTCGCTGTTTCGAAGTCACCATATGCATATTGCGGAAGACCGCAGCACACTTGATCTTTGGGAATAATAACTTCACAGTCATTTTTCGTTAACACTTTAACAACAGAATGAGCGGTTTGGTCTAAGGAGTGATTGAGAAAACAGCCCACATAAAATCCGACTTTATGCTTCGGCTGTTGCACGGTAATCTTCTCTGGGACCTGCTCCAAAAATGGTTTTTTGGCTGTAGGGAAGTTTCGAATATCAATACCGCGAAAATAGTCCAGTCCATCAATTTTATTGAGGACACTTTTGCCCACTCCTTTGAAAAGACTGAATCCCATACCCAACCTCTTCGGACTTGCTAGAGTATTTAAAGCAAAAGACTTAGCAAATGGCTTGATTCCTTTTCTTAGTTTTAGATCTCGCCGCGCAGCCATGACGAGTTCATTACCATGTACACCGTTTGGACAAGTGACTGCACATTCTCCACACAACAGACAGCTCATAATAGCATCTTCATACTCTTGATTAGGTTCTAATTTCCCATCGGCGACAGCTTTGATGAGCTGGATTCTTCCACGTGTAGACATTTCCTCTGACCCAGTCAATTTATAGGTCTTACAAGCTGTATGGCAACCACCACACTTGTTACACGTGTTGAGCATTTCGTATACGTCTGCCAAAACCCCCACTGATACTCCCCCTTCATTTTTCAGCGTTTAGTACTTTTAGCCGTAACTTTGGTTAATTAACCCCCTTTCGTTTCTCATTTTGTTTTAATATATGAAACAGAGTTTTAATATCTTATGAGTCTATTATTACCCCATTAGCGTAAATCGTCAATAGAAAACTTTCTAAAAATTATAATTTACTAAATTTATTTAGAATGTTCGCTCTGATGCATCGAAAATGGCACACCTGTGTGTTTGAAGTTTAAGATCTTTTATAAAAATCAAAGCCTAAGTTCGCAGAAATCCTTTCACCAGATTTTTTCATTTCTTCCCCGATGCGCACAATTCCCTTCTCTTCTATCCTACTAGCAGGCCCGGAGACGCTGATTGCTCCAATTGCCCGCCCGGAATAATCAAAGATTGGTGTACCTAGGCAGATAATTCCTATTTCGTTCTCTTCTTTTTCGATAGAGATTTTGGTGGCCCTGATTTCCCTAAGTTCCTTCAACAAGGTATCCTGGTCGGTTATTGTCTTCGGAGTGTAGCTAGTCATCCCTTTTAATTCTAAAATATGCCGTACTTCTTCTTCAGGCATAGTGGAGAGTAGCGCTTTCCCTACTGCAGTACAATGCATGGGAGCCCTACGGCCTACTTTGGAGTGCATACTGACCACTTGAGAACTTTCTGCTCTATCAATATAGACGATTTCCCCCTCATCATGGAGCACGAGATGGGCGACTTCGTCCAGAACTTTGACTAAGTCACTCAGCACAGGCGCCGCCACTTTGCGGATCTCCAGATCATTAAAGAAACGAATTCCCAATTCAATAATTTTTATCCCCAATTGATAGCGCTCATTATCCTTTTTTCTCTCCACATACCCCCTGTGACATAAAGTTTGTAAAATACGGTGAACCGTGCTTTTATGCAAACTAATGCGACTTCCGATTTCAGTAACCCCTAAAGGTTCTTCTGCTTGAGCAAGGACTTCTAGAACGTCAAGAGAGCGCTCAAGAGTTTGCACATATTTTTCTGACACTAATAATCCTCCCATCCTGACTGTGAATCTGTAAAAAAATTCAAAGTGAGGTTTTAATAGGTGAAACACCGTTTCTTAGAACAGTATACCTTTTTAAAAACAATAGTCAAGACGATAATTTTCGCAATTAATTATATTAATAGGCAAATTAAAAAGTTTGCACTTAACGGCAAGCCCTCAGAACTATTCGAAAAATTATGCCATTTCTAACTGGACCTTACTTCCGGTACCACCAGCCTCGGCAGGAGTAACGATCAAACGACGAGCAAGGCGATTTTTCAGTTCAGGAACATGACTTATAATCCCGATGGTAAGATTTTGAAGATGAAGTTTTTCTAGCGTGTTCATTACAGTTTCAAGAAGATTAGCATCAAGGGTTCCAAACCCTTCATCGAGAAAGAAGAACTCTAACGGAGATTCCCCTCGCAGCTGAATTTGTGTGGATAGAGCTAAAGCCAGGGCAAGGGCTGTGAGGAATGTTTCGCCGCCTGACAAACTATTCACAGGACGCCGAACCCCTCCGTTCGCATCATCTCGCATAATGAAGCCACCCTCGGAATCGACCTCTAAGGCATAACGTTGGTTGGTTAACTCTTTCAAGCGCTCTGAGGCATCTATGGCAACATTCGTTAATTGCTCTTGCGCAATAAACTCAATAAAGGCATTTCCTTTGAAAACGGTTTGCAAGGTTTTACATAAGCTCAGCCGACGGTTAAGTGCCTTTCTTTCAGCTTCCAGACGCATCCATTCTTCATGTTTTTCATTTAGCCTTGCCAAGGTTTGTTGCGTCACACCCCGCCTCTCTATCCCCTCGTTATGAGCCTTTTCCTTTTCCTTTAATCGGACAGGCCAAGCAAGCCATTCCTCTGGACGAAGTCTTTGTCCCTGTAATCGCTCTTCAACGTCTTTACGTCTTTGCTTATAGATCATGACCTCTTGTTGAAAGGCCGAGATATCCTGATCCATTTTTAGCCGCTCAGCACTATCACATAACGCACTATGAGCTGCAGCCACTGACGGAAAGTGTGCTGCTTGGAGACCCAGTTCTAGTTTGCGCCGGGCACCTTCAAGCCCTTCTCTTGAAAGATCTAACGTTTTTCGGTTAACTGCTAGGGTTTGCTCAGCTTGAGTCCATAACCCTTTGCTTTGCTCATAGCTATATTTAAGCTTTTCCTCTGTCTCTATAACAAGAGCCAACTCATTTTTAACCAGCTCAATGAGTTCTCGCGCTGGCTTCCCCTCAGTTAGAACATCCCATTTGTTCTTAATCTCTACAAGATCCCGAGCAGCTTCACTTCCGACTGTTTTGAGATTCTCTAGTTCCAGTTCGCATTGGTTTTTCTCTGCACTGAGCCGCTGATAAGCCTCATCCGATTCTTTCAAACCCATTTCAAGAACCGACAATTCCTGGTTTAAACGTCTTGTAGCCTGATCCCAACTTGTGTATTGTTGCTGTAACGACAAGATTTCCGTCAGATCAATTTCTCCACGTACAGTATCTAAGCGTTCTTTTCTCAGGATTTGTTCTTTGAGCAATTGGTTGAGCTGATTACGAATCTCTCCTCCAACACCCTCGACAGCAGCAATTTGAGCATTCGTGCTATGCCGCTTTTTTCCCACTTCAGCCAGCTGGCGCTGGACTTCTCCCAGCTTGCGATTCCCTTTCTCTAGTTCAGATTTCCATTGGTTTAAGGTTAGGCGATCCTTCGTCAATTGCGATTCTTGCTCTATTAGTTGGGACTTTAAATCCTGTACAGCCAGATTGCGATCCAGCAGGGAAAGCTCTTCTCGAGCCTTGAGAATCACTTGTTCTTTTGCTTTAATGAGGTTTAGCTGGTTTTGTTCGAGCTCTCGTTTAGATAAGAGCTGGGCCTTGGCTACTGCCAAGGCTGTAATGCTCTCAGTAAGTTTTTCCTCCAAAATCTGGATTTCCCGAGAGGCCTGATCTAGTTCTTCCCTCGCCTTGTATAAGATGGAGTCATCTAAGCCCTGAGCAGGTTTTGGGTGGTGAAGTGAGCCACATACGGGGCAGGTTTCTCCCTCCACAAGATCCTCGCTGATTAGCCCCGCAAGATTCTTTTGTTCTAGCCCTTTGACTTCAACCGATTTCTTCTCTATCTCTGATCTCGCTTCCTGGACGCTCGTCAAAATTCTAGATTGTTCATCTTCCCTGCTTTCAAGCTCAACTTGGACCTTTTGGCAATCCGCGGAGAAGATTTGCAGGCGTTCTTGTTCGTGGGTCACATCCTGCTCGGCCCGCTCTATATTGGCAATCCTATGCCGATAACGTTCTAAGTCCTGAGCTCGCTCACTCAAGCTATCCTCTTGAACCGGCGGATCTTGTTGCCTTCTGTCCAAAGACTCTGTCAATTGTTCTACTATTCCCTGGGCAGCATGTACCTCAATCACAAAGGTCTGCAGGGTTAAATGCCATTCTTTTATTTGAGACGAATTCTTCTCGAGATCTCTTTGCAATCCTTCCACTTGTTTAGAAATTATCTCTAGGGCTTCTAGAGCTTGGGCGGCTGAAATAACCTTTGCTCTTTGCTCCGGCTCTACAGAGAGTTTTGTTAGTTGGGTTTTCAGGGTAAGCTGTTGTTTTTGAGTTTCTGCTCTTTTATTGACAAGAACCTGGATCGTTTGTTCCAAATTCTTGCGAACTCGATCCAGATTTCCATAGTTTAGACGCGTTGCGCTTAACCGTTCTTGTCGCGCTTGGATATCGTTTTCTAAGCCTTTAGCTTGTTCAAGTTGTTCTAATCGGCGCAGACAACGAGGCTCAGCTTCTAATCGTCTTTTGTGTTCCTCAGACCACTTCTCCTCTGAAGTAACCTTTTCAATTCTAGCCGTGATCAGTCTCCTGTCCGAAGTTTCAACTTGATCCTTAGCCACTTTGAATCGTTCCTCTGTAACGCTGATTTCTTCTAAAATTGAACGGATCGATTCGGCCCGTTCAGCCATACTTAAGCGCTCAGCTATTATATCCATCTTTGGTTGTTCGGATGCCAGTTGGATCTCTTTGCTTTCAATTTGTTGTAACTGTTCTTGAAGGCTCCATAGTTCCTGAGCATGATCATACTCTTTCCTGAGGTTTTCTAATTCCTTGGCAATCTTACCTAAGCTTACAATTGCAGACTGATATTCAGCTTCCGCCTCTTTAAGCCGCTCTGCAGAAGCATCTCCTAAACCCTGTTGCCGTTGTTCCACCCCGTTTAAGGTGAATTTGGCCTTCTCCAGTTGGTCAGCTAGTCGAGTGGAAAGTTCCCTACCGTAGGCTTCGAGGGAAAACAGCCTTTCCAACATCAAACGCCGATCTTTGGGCTTTATCGTCAAAAACTCAGCAAATTTCCCTTGGGGAAGAACAACCGCTCGGGTGAAATCTTCCACTGTTAGACCTAGCACATCCTCTATTTTCTTTGTCATCTCATCTGCCTTGGAGGCCAGAACAGTTTCGACGCCATCGTCGATTTCCACCAGACGACAGGTTGAAGCTTTGACTGTACGTGCCCCGGAGCGTCGATAAGCGCGTTCTGCTCGATAGGA
>NZ_JUEE01000197.1:0-26278 GCF_000802135.1 Desulfosporosinus sp. BICA1-9 | reverse complement strand
ACATTTCTACATTTCTACATTTCTACATTTCTACATTTCTACATTTCTACATTTCTACATTTCTACATTTCTACATTTCTACATTTCTACATTTCTACATTTCTCGCTCAACTCCTTCCAGGAGATCGTAAATAATCCAATAAAAAGCAAAAAAGGCCAGACCGTCCATTTAAGACGACCTGTCTCAATTATAGTCCCCCGTACATTCTGTCACCCTAAAAGAATATCCCGCTCTACAACCCGCTGATACCAAGGCCTTCACTCAACCAATTTTATCAAACCGGTCAGTGCTGAAAGCAAACTGGTGCACTGTGAGGCTAGAATCATCCATATTGGAAGAAAATTAGCCACTGTTGAAGGACGCATAAGGGGCGGAAATAACGAATTATATGCTCACGGAGTGAGCACCTGCCTGATTTTTAAAGTGGGGTAACCCCAAACGTTGCCTAAAAAGATGACGAAAGATTCGGAAAACATTATACGCTTGGAGGCTGGTTCTCTCAATTTGTACCTTCGTCTAATAACCTGCCGTTAAAACGGAACTGCTTAAGCCTAAAACAGATAAATATATTGACAAATTTATCGATATACCATAAAATAACAGTGAGAATATATGAAAGGGTTGATGTCATGCTAAACCCTAACTCTATCAGCGGAGCAATGAATTCTCTGGTGCCAATTTCTCGTTTCAACAAAGGCGAAGCCAATAAAATTTTTGAGGAAGTCCGTGAAACCGGCTTTAAAATTGTACTAAAAAACAACACTCCTACCTGTGTGCTGCTTACACCCGAAGCCTATGAGCAAATGCTAGAAACGATTGAAAATTACCGTTTGCTTGTGGAAGCTGAAAACCGCATGGAAAACGCTAAAGAAGAGGATTTTATTCCGGCGGAACATGCCATGCTGGAACTGGGCATTAGTGAAGCTGATCTAAAAGATTTAGAAGTGGAACTCGAATAGCATGTGGAAAGTAGAATATTTAAGAGAATCATTAGAGGATATTAAGCGACTTGACCACTCACAGCGTTTGCAGGTGGTAAAAGCCATCAATAAAGTCGCGGTCAACCCTCTACCCCAGGCTCAAGGCGGCTACAGAAAACCACTGAGCAACAAAAGTGGCACGAACCTAGCAGGTTATTGCAAAATCAAGCTCTTAAGGCTAGGGTTACGGATAGTGTACAAGGTCGTGCGGGAAAACAACATCATGAAGATTGTTGTGGTTTCCGCACGAGCTGATGATGAAGTATATATTCTGGCCCAAAAGCGTATAGAGCAATAAAGAAAACGTCCGGTCTCCGGGCGTTTTTATGTTGGATCGGATTTAACTCTCTCAATACTTCTTTACTTGGTTTTTCGGAAGGGATTTACAGTGTTGTGGGTGAATCACTTGTTGATGCATACATTATTTAGAGGTACAAAGAACTTCCTATTATAAAACATGACTCAGTATATAGTTGTGCAGTTATTTAAAGAAATAAGAAAGTGGGAATGTGTAATGAGTGACGATCAGAAATGCCCTATATGCCCGAAATGCGAGCAGGAGTATGATAATGCGAATTCTATAGAAGAAATTAATGTCTGTCCAAATTGCGAAACGATGGAAATGCTAAAAATTTACGCAAAGCACCTAGTCCAGGGAAAATAATATTAAACGGATCCATTTTGCCAGTTGACTAAATGCTTATGAATAGCCGCTTCATAAATAGAAGATTATTTAAGTTATAAAGTCAACGGAGATAGCGATCCACTTTTCAGTTGGGGTAATTACTTATCAATTTTTCTGAAAGTTTTTAGTCATAATATTAACATGTGCTACTTTTTAACTCATGAAGAAGGTGATAAGCCAAGATTTGAAAAACTTATTAAGTGTAACATTTGGGATGCCCCTGATAATATGCAACGCTTGTTATCAGAAATAGAAAAAGGAAATTTTATTTTTAATTTAGATATTGATTATTTTTTTACCCGTTGTGGAAGTACGGAGATTCAAATGTTCTCTGATGATTATTTAGAATATTTACTAAGCCCGATATCGGCAGAGTATAAAAAAGGAAATATAAGTGTCATTACTATAAGTCTTAGTCCGGAATGCTCCGGTGAATGGGAAAAGGCAATAACCACATGCGATAAAGTATGTAAAATAATGGATATACCTTTTAATGTTGAGATGATATAGCCACTTTGAACGGGATTCCCGACACTCAATGAGGGGGCCGTTGCTTAACGTAACCGTCATTATCGGACTTAAATTTGAAAAAAGTACGTAAAAAAGACCCGGGATTACCCAGGAAGGACTCATTATTATTTTCCTCTGTGTTTCTGCTTTCACTTTTTGAATATCAATTTTATGTTTTTTAGCTTGAGCCGCTTCTTTCATCTGGCGACTGGTGATTTGCTAATATTGCCATGTACCCCTATAGAACGACCACAAAATCGTCCACATGTGTATCCTTTGTTTTTAAATTTCGTCAGTAATGACTCCTAAAGGAGATAATTCAGTTCAGGCTTGCTCGATCATCTTAGCTAATGTTTCCAGAGTATTGTCATCATTTGAGTTCCTATTAACACCTTACTCAGCCGAGATCCGCAGTAAATCTTAGACTGAAAAAATGCCCATAGTCCCTTTCAAGCCATTGACGATTCGGGAAGTGTCGAACTCATGGCAGCACCTCTAACTTCAACCCCTTTACTAAAAGGCAAAGGCCCTCCAGCTGTTATATCGATATCCATTATTGTCGGATTTACCACCTTTCATAAGTGGCGTAGGGTTCGACCGTCGTCATATTCGTCGTAGTAACAGGCGGCCACTCTTTAAGCCTTTCGACCATATATTCAGCAAGGCTGCTCGCGTCTTTACTGCATTTTTCCTTCACCGCCGGATTATTGGGCAGGGGGGTAACTTGAGGCTGCTTTCTCCGGAGTGGTTTGGTTTCGTTCTTTCAGAGCCAGATCCAGCTCCCGGGTGGTCATATTCTTAACATCAAGCTCAAGGATAAATTTCTCCCGCTCATCTTCCGGAATCCCCAACAGGAAAAGGGCCTGGCAGTATGTCAAATTCGTCAGCGCTGACGAATTTGACATACTGCCGTCAGCGCTGTCAGCAAACAGTTTATCACCATATTCTTCAAAGAGCTGCACCAGCCTGTTGGCTGTGCGCTGGGAATAGCTCACCGATTCCAGCAACCATTTCCCCATTCTCCATGAGGGAGCAGGGCCTTGGCCACAATAACAGCATACGTAGACGGGCTTCGGATGGTGAAGGCTTTGGCATAACCCCATCAAAACATCTGCCAAACTTGGGATCTGGTGACACCACCAGCTAAAATTATATCCGAAACAGCCAAGGTCAGCTGGTCTTCATATCCTCCAACGAAGGCATAAATAATCCAAGAAAATAGAAAAAAGCTAGATTGTTCCCTCAATCACTCTGTCACTATAAAAAGAACATACACTTCTCAAACCATCTCATACCATGGATTTCACTCAACACCAATATAGCACAATTATCGTCTCCACGTACCTCGTCCAAGTGAAAATATTAATAGTTGTGCGCATTAATTATTGTGGTATATGGTCAGGTTTGGTAATTACATCTCCTTAAGCACCCGCCGCAATGTATAATCTGTGTCCAATTAAAATATACCTCTGTATTATATCTAATGTTTCACTCATTAGGGAACCTTATGCCATTGATCCTATTAAGCATCCACCATGAGTGTCATATTATCCCTATGAACCACTTCTTCACCATCAAAGTCCGGGATGATTTGGTGCAGTTTCACAGAATGCAGCCCCTTCACCTTCTGTACCTCATCTTGGCTCAGCTCGACGACCCCTCTGGCGATCTCCTCTCCCAGCAGGTTGAGAATCCGAACGATTTCTTTACGTTCCCAAGTTCCCTCTGCAGATACAATTCCTTTAGCCAGTAAACTTTTGCCTTCTTCAATAAGCGCCTTGGCGGCTCCGTCATCGACCTGAATACTCCCTTCAGATAACCCAGCGTATGCTATCCAGCGTTTCCGACCTGCAAGACGATGTTTTGAGGGCTGAAAATAGGTTCCCTCAGGACCCTGACCCTCGGGTAAATTGATGAGTTCCCGGAGTCGAGTGAAATTCAACAAAAGCATACCAATTCCAAAACGAGTGGCAATCTTGGCCGCTCTTAATTTTGTGACCATCCCCCCGGTGCCTAATAGACTTCCCACCCCACTAGCCATACTTTCCACCGCCGAAACCTCTGTCACTTCCTTAATTAATTGAGCAGACAGATCCTTTTTGGGATTGCCTGTGTACAAGCCATCCACATCCGTCAGAATCACCAATAAGTCCGCACCAATAAGCCCTGCCACCAAGGCCGATAGGGTATCATTGTCCCCAAAACAGAGTTCTTCTACCGCTACGGTGTCATTTTCATTAATGATCGGAACCACTTGTAAGCGCAATAATTTCTCCAGTGTGTTTTGAGCGTTACGATAGTGTGACGCTTGAGCTAAATCTATGCGAGATAAAAGAACTTGCGCCCCGATGATACCATGCCGTTGAAGATTATGGGCATACCTCTCAATGAGTACCCCTTGACCTACAGCCGAAACTGCTTGTTTACCTGCTAAATCTCGTGGGCGTGAATGTAGCCCTAATTGTCCCATGCCAGCAGCTACAGCTCCGGAAGTGACTATAATGCACTCCACGTTCTTTTGCTTGAGAGCAGCGATGACTGAGACGATTTCAGCGATCGCTTGATCATCTAAACCGCCTTGCTGGTGATTCAAACTGCTGCTCCCTATTTTCAAAACTACCCGACGAACTTCATTTAATGTCACTCTGAATACTCCCCTTCCAAGTCTTCTGCACGCCGAGCACAGGCTTTTACCGCTTTCAGTACGGTTTGCGCCAATCCGTCATCTGTAAAAACATTAATGGCCGCATAAGTTGTTCCATTAGGGGAGGTTACTTCCTCGCGTAGTCTGCCTGGTGACTTATCACTCTCAGCAATCATTTTTCCTGCCCCAATCAACGTTTCAAGCACTAAAACCTCAGCATCCTCTTCACAAAGCCCTAGTTCAACCCCGGATTTTATCAAACTCTCTGCAAAGAGATAAAAATAAGCAGGCCCACTTCCACTAATTGCTGTTAGGGCATTAATATTTTCTTCTGGGACCCACATAATCCGCCCCGTAGCCGAAAAGATCTTCTCGCCCACCCCAGCCTGTTCCTCCGTGACATTATCCCCTCGCACCAATCCAGTCATGGAATGAAGCACCGCAGTCGAAGTATTCGGCATGGCTCGGATTATTGCAACCCCTGGCAGGTATTTATAAAAAACCTTTAGAGGAACACCAGCCGCCACACTAATAACCATCTTACCCTGCAACGAATAATTCGCAAGATCTTTAACCACTGCTTGAACATCCTTCGGCTTCACCGCAATAATCATGACTTGCGACCTTTCCACAAGCTCCTTCAACGAAGCCGCAACAACACCATATCGATCTACCAGTCCCTGCAAACGCCCCTGATTGGAAAGATTCGTCACTCGAATCTCAATCTCCTTGTTCGTTTTTTTAAGACCACTGATCATAGCCTCCGCAATATTTCCCCCACCAATAAAACCAATTGACTGAGTCATCCTCTACACCCTTTCATATCCGTTTAAGCTGTATTGAGCTTGATTTACCCCTTAGATGCCCTTTGCCTACTTTTAGTAGCATGCCACTCTCAACAAAATCTAATAAGAACCCCAATTAATACAAACGTATTAATTGTCTAAAACTTTTCTAATCTAAAGAAGCGTCTTGCAAGCTAAATCATAGCCATCTCCAACAAAAATTCGTGGTTAACGTACCCATCCTATTTTACCCACCCTAATTACCCAAGCCGCAGGCGGTTTCTGAAACTCTGAAGCATGTGAGAGGAATTACTCATCACAGAGCTCAAAGGAATGATGCTAGAAACCCTAACGAGATTTGTCTACGACTTATGCAAGTCAGGAACCGTCCCAACATTGCACAACTTTCACCAACTTCACGCAAACCTGTATGGTCCCCCCGTTCCCCCTCGTCCTAGCCCAATCTGACCAGAAATTAAGGGGACATTGCTAAGTGAACACTTTAGTGGAGTTCACGATAAAGCGAGTACCGATGCTGAAGCATTATTACGCCTAGGTTCACATCTTGCGCTACCCAGAGGTTGGCGTAATAGCTTCAGCATCCAAACGAGCCAGTGAACGCAACGTGTGTGAGCGTGCAATGTCCCCTTACTTTCAAAGACCCCCAATGCCCTTACTTGCAAAGACCCCTAAATGCAACGATAAAAAAAGGCCCCTCCCATCCTTATATCAAGGACGAAAGAAGCCTTCCGCGGTACCACCTTTATTGCCAATGCCAACTCATGTTGCAAGATCAAACTCACAACATTCCGCATAACGGTGGAAACCGACCGATTCATCATCAGCGCATCACGACTGGGGTTCTGATACCGTGGGCGGAAAAACTCTCAGCAAATGTTTCTCTCTCTGAACACCACCGACTACCATACTAGGTCGATCTCATGCTTTATACATTATCTAATTGAGTATACTCTATCTGAATCCTTCACCCTTTTCAAGTGCTGATTTGAATTCTATACCATTAGACTATTCAGCTCTCTACTTAAGTGCCTCTACTACAGCATTGCCCATTTCGATAGTTCCCAGAACTTTATCTCCCGGCTTTGCTAAGTCAGCTGTTCTATACCCCTCTTGTAAAACACGTTCAATCGCTCCCTCGATCATCAAAGCCTCATCCTCTAAGCCAAAGGAGTAGCGCAGCATTAGAGCTCCCGAAAGAATCGTGGCTAAGGGGTTAGCAATGTTTTGACCAGCTATATCCGGTGCCGAACCATGGGCTGGCTCATAGAGCCCTTTAGATCCATTCATGCTCGCCGACGGGATCATTCCGATCGAACCCAGTAACATTGATGCTAAATCGGTCAGGATATCTCCGAACATATTTTCCGTGACGATCACATCAAATTGTGCGGGCCAGCGAACCAATTGCATCGCTGCGTTATCCACATACATATGACTTAATTCCACCTCTGGGAAATCTTTAGCAACCTCAACAGTTATCTCACGCCAAAAGCGGGAGGACTCTAAGACATTCGCTTTGTCTACAGAACAAAGCCTTCCACGCCGCTTAGCAGCCATTTGGAAGCCAAGTTCTACAATACGTCGGATTTCCTCCTCCGTATAAACCAAGGTGTCATAAGCGCTCCTAGGATTTGTACCTCTGCCTTTTTCACCGAAGTAGAGGCCGCCGGTCAATTCGCGCAAAACTACCAGGTCTACGTTCTCGACCACCTCAGTGCGAAGTGTAGAGGCATCCGTTAACATGGGGAGCATTTTGACAGGACGAATATTGGCAAAAAGACCCAGAGCCTTACGGATCGGCAGTAGCCCTCCCAATTCCGGTCGTTGCGGAGCAGGCAGTGTATCCCACTTAGGTCCTCCGACAGAACCCATTAAAATCGCGTCCGCTGCCTTGGCGGCAGCTAGAGTCTCATCAGGTAAAGCCTTGCCTACTGCATCAATTCCAGCTCCCCCGATTAATCCATATTCAAAGTTCAGCTGAGTTGACCGACCTTTTAAGACCGCCTCTAAAACCTTAACTGCTTCTGGGGTAATCTCTAAACCAATACCGTCTCCCGGCAACACTAAAACATTAGGCATTTTTTCTCCTCCCTTTTACGTAAGGAATAAGTCCACCCGCTTGAATCAATTCCTGCATGAAAGGAGGAAAAGAACGAGCTTGAAACTGCTGAGCAGTTGTCCGGTTCTCAATGATACCCGTGGCCAGATCGACTTCGATCTCATCTCCTGGAGTAATCCCTGCCACAGCTTCCGGGCATTCCATAATGGGCAGACCGATATTTAAGGCATTGCGGTAGAAAATCCGGGCAAAGGACTCTGCAATCACGACTTTAATGCCACAGGCCTTAATAGCAATAGGTGCATGTTCACGTGAGGAACCGCAACCAAAGTTTTTTCCACCAACCATGATATCTCCAGTTTGAACCTCTTGGGCAAATTGTGTCCCAGCGTCTTCCATGCAGTGTGCTGCCAGATGCTCAGGAGTCGATTTATTTAAATAACGGGCAGGCAAAATGACATCCGTATCAATGTCATGCCCAAACTTCCACGCTTTCCCCAATTTAAGATACCTCCTCCGGATGAGCAATTTGCCCTTTTATCGCCGATGCTGCCGCGACTGCTGGATTAGATAGGTAGATTTCACTCTCAACGTGTCCCATACGTCCCACAAAATTCCGATTTGTCGTAGAGACTGCCCGCTCTCCTTTTGCCAAAATACCCATGTGTCCACCCAGGCAAGGACCACAGGTCGGCGTACTAACCGCAGCTCCAGCTTCAATCAAGGTATCGATAATCCCTTCACGCATAGCATCACGCATGATGGTTTGGGTTCCGGGGAATACCAAGAGCCGAATTTCAGGGTGTACCTTCTTGCCACGCAGAATTTCTGCAGCAAGACGTAAATCTTCCAGTCGACCGTTCGTACAGGAGCCGATGACAACTTGGTCAATTTTAATTCCGCTTGCTTCCTGAACAGATTTGGCATTTTCCGGAGAGTGGGGGAAGGAAACTTGGAGCGGGATTTCCGCTACGTCAAACTCTTGGATATCCATGTAATGAGCGTCTTTATCACTATTGAGTAAAGGATATGAGCGACGAGCTCGTCCTTCGAGATAAGTAAAGGTTGTTTCATCGGGAGCAATAATCCCATTTTTTGCACCGGCCTCAATCGCCATATTGCAGATTGTAAAACGATGATCCATAGATAAAGCCGAGATGCCCTCGCCTGTAAACTCCATGGCGCGATAGCAAGCCCCATCTACACCTAGTTTTCCTATTAGATATAGAATGAGATCCTTGCCTCCGACCCACTTCTGAAAACCCGTTCCGCGGAAGATAAACTTCATGGATTCTGGAACCCGAAACCAAGCTTCACCGGTTGCTAATCCTGCAGCTAAGTCAGTACTGCCAACCCCAGTGGCGAAAGCCCCCACAGCACCGTAGGTGCAGGTATGCGAGTCCGCGCCAATGATCAGATCCCCAGGCAAGGTGAGTCCCTGTTCAGGAAGCAGACAATGTTCAATTCCCATTTGTCCCACTTCAAAATAGTGCTCAATCTGGTGATTCCGTGCAAAATCACGCATTACTTTGCATTGCTCAGCCGATAAAATGTCCTTATTGGGCGCAAAGTGATCTGGAACAAGAGCCACCTTTTTAGTATCAAACACCTTATCCGTACCAAACTTTTGAAACTCTTGAATGGCCACTGGACCCGTCACATCATTGGCTAAGACAAGATCGAGTTTCGCGGTGATCAGTTGACCCGGAATTACTTCTTCTAGCCCAGCATGTTGGGCCAGAATTTTTTCCGTAATTGTCATTGACATGGCTCTTACTCCCTCCCTTATCTCGCGTTTTTCTCCCGAACTTTTATCCAGCCTCGAACGAACGCACGGTTT
Source organism: Desulfosporosinus sp. BICA1-9 (assembly GCF_000802135.1). Classification (NCBI taxonomy): domain Bacteria; kingdom Bacillati; phylum Bacillota; class Clostridia; order Eubacteriales; family Desulfitobacteriaceae; genus Desulfosporosinus; species Desulfosporosinus sp. BICA1-9. The sequence continues at coordinate 16,753 of NZ_JUEE01000197.1, read as the reverse complement.
ACGGCTTGAAGATAGCCGCGTACACTGGCTTCAATAATATCCGTACTTACCCCACGGCCGCCAACCAGATTTTCTCCAAACTTGACGGTCACTGCTACTTCTCCTTGGGCATCTTCGCCACCATCAAGGGCTTGCAAGGAATAATGGCTCAGAGTTCCCCGGGTTCCCAAAACCTTATCAATAGCCTTAAAGGCTGCATCCACGGGTCCATCTCCACAGGCTGCGTCTTCTAAGCGTTCCCCATTGTACATGAGTCCGATGGTAGCAGTGGGGACTAAATGAGTTCCACTGGAGACTTGTAAATATTCTAGAGTAATTTGATCGGCTTTCTCTTTTTGCACTTGCGCAAGAGAAAATAAGTCAGCCGTTGTGACATCACGCTTTCGATCTGCCAATTGTTTGAACCGAGCAAAAACGTCTTCAAACTGATCTTCCGCTAAATCCAGTCCAAGATCTGTCAAGCGTTGATGAACTGCATGTCTTCCGGAATGTTTCCCTAGAACAATGGACTCCACATCGATCCCTATGACGCTGGGAGACATAATTTCATAGGTGGATCGTTCTTTAAGGACACCATCTTGATGAATTCCTGATTCATGGGCAAAAGCGTTTTTACCCACAATGGCTTTATTGTGTTGAATTATCATACCAGTTAAACGACTCACCATTTGGCTCGTTCGAGCGATCTCTGTCGTCACAATGGATGTTTCAACACTATACTGGTCCCTGCGAGTGCGCAGAGCCATGACAAGTTCTTCTAAGGCTGCGTTTCCAGCCCGTTCTCCAATTCCATTCACAGTACACTCCAGCTGATGCACGCCCGCCCCAACTGCGGCTAAGGAATTCGCCACTGCCAGACCTAAATCATTGTGACAATGAACACTGACTTTAACCTTCTCTATTCCAATCGTACGCTCCATGACCGCACGGATAAATGCGGTATATTCTTCAGGTGTGGCATAACCCACGGTATCTGGTATATTCAGCACGGTGGCTCCAGCTTTGATGACCCCCGAAAAGACCTTTGCCAAAAAATCCACCTCACTGCGCGAGGCATCTTCAGCACTGAACTCGATATCACTGACTTTCGATTTAGCCAATCGAACTGCTTCAATGGCTTGTTCTAATACTTCTTCAGGGGACTTTTGCAGCTTATAAAGCATATGAATGGGTGAAGTGGCGATAAAGGTGTGAATACGTGGGGACGCCCCACCCGAAAGCGCTTGCCAGGCACATTCAATATCTTTAGCATTGGCTCGGGCAAGCGCTGCCACACTCACGCTTCTGACTTCTTGGGCGATTCGACGTACTCCCTCAAAATCACCGGGGGAGGCTATAGGGAATCCCGCTTCAAGAACATTAACGCCGAGCTTAGCTAACTGATGAGCAATTTGCAACTTTTCATCTGCGTTAAGAGCCACTCCAGGGGATTGTTCACCATCTCTAAGCGTAGTATCAAAGATCTCGATCCGGCGCATTACGTTAACTTCCTTCCGAACTAACAATTTATCAAATTCAAAGAAGACTCCCACTTCTATAAGTGGGTGTTCCTTATTTTGCTTCGGTGGGGGTAGAGTCCCTCACCGAAGTCTCGATGTTCAGCTTTAGCTGAACGAGTTCACTCGTGCTTTTTCAACCAGCTCATCATTCCTCTAAGCTGTTCCCCAACCTTTTCAATCGGATGATTGGCTTCATTACGAGTCATTGCGTTAAATGCTGGACGATTTGCTTGGTTTTCCAGTAACCAGGCTTTAGCAAATCGACCGTCTTGAATTTCTTCGAGTACACGTTTCATTTCTTTACGAGTTTCTTGGTTAACGATTCGTTTACCGACAGTCATATCTCCATACTGAGCGGTATCGGACACAGAATATCTCATCCAACCCATGCCGCCCTCATACATTAAGTCGACAATGAGTTTTAGCTCGTGTAAACATTCAAAATAAGCAATTTCTGGTTGATAACCAGCCTCTACCAAGGTGTCAAAGCCTGCTTTAACGAGTTCTGAGGCCCCTCCGCAAAGAACTGCCTGTTCTCCAAATAAGTCGGTTTCGGTTTCCTCACCGAAGGTCGTTTCCAGTACTCCAGCCTTTGTCGAGCCAATTCCTTTGGCATACGCCAGGGCTAATTCTTTGGCTTTACCTGTAGCATCTTGATGAACAGCTATCAAGGCTGGAACCCCTGCACCTTCAGTATAAGTGCGGCGTACTAAATGTCCTGGGCTTTTCGGAGCCACCATGAAGACATCAACATCTTCGGGTGGGACGATTTGTCCGAAATGAATATTAAAGCCATGGGAAAAGACGAGTGCTTTTCCTGATGACAAATGCTGCTTGATTTCTGCATAATAAACCTTACTTTGGGTCTCATCCGGAAGTAAGATTTGAATGACATCCGCGCGTTTAGCAGCCTCTTCTACTGTCATAACCTCAAAGCCTGCGGCTTGCGCACGCTCAGTACGAGCACTTCCTGGACGAAGACCAATCACAACGTTAAGACCTGAATCTTTAAGGTTTTGAGCTTGGGCATGCCCTTGGCTACCATAACCCATTACAGCAATAACTTTACCTTTTAGTAACTCCAGATTTGCGTCAACTTCATAATACATTTTTGCCATTTTGTAATAACTTCCTTTCAACTATAAACCTTTTTATCAAAAACCCACTATATTATACTACAACTCGTACAAGCTTTGTCTAGGCATCCGAACGCAAAATTGCAATCTTGCCGGTGCGTACCAATTCTAGTAATCCATGGGGTCGAACCGCATGCACAAAGGCATCTATTTTAGGAATATCTCCCGTTAACTCCACCGTTAAATTGGTTCTACCCATATCCACAACCCGTCCTCGGAAAATATCGACGGTCTGAAGAACCTCAGATCGAGTTTCTGCGCTAACTTCCACGCGGATTAACGCCAACTCTCGATCAACCACGCTTTCCCCGGTCAAGTCCGTTACGGAGCACACAACCACCAGTTTACTAAGCTGATTTCTCACTTGCTCAATGATTTGATCATCACCATTTACAACGATCGTCATCCTGGAAAGTTCAGGATCCTCCGTCTGACAGACCGTAAGACTATCAATGTTATAACCCCGACGCGCGAACAATCCAGCCACCCGGATTAAAACACCTGGATTATTCTCAACAACAACCGCCAGTGTATGCAGCATACTATCACCTCACAATCATTTCAGTAATGTCTTTACCAGGAGGAACGAGGGGCAAAACATTCTCATCCCTTGAAATCTTAATATCGATCAGAACTGGTCCAGGATGATTGAACGCCTCCTCAATGGCACTGCGAACTTCTTCTGCGGAATTTACATGGATGCCGAGAATACCATAGGCTTCCGCCAATTTAACGAAGTCCGGATTTCCTTCAAGCTGGATTTGACTATAGCGCTCTGCATAAAACATCTTCTGCCATTGGCGAACCATACCAAGGACCCCATTGTTCAGAAGGATGATTTTAATAGGAAGTTTATTTTGAACAACCGTTCCTAACTCCTGGATTGACATCTGTAATGAACCGTCTCCCGTGATTAGGATGACCCTATCTTCCGGACGGGCAAATTGAGCCCCGACGGCAGCAGGTAAACCATAGCCCATAGCGCCTAATCCGCAACTGGTCGCATAATTGCGGGGGTGTACAGTAGGATAATATTGGGCGACCCACATTTGATGCTGTCCTACATCCGTCGTAACAATAGCGTTTTCTCCGGCCAGTTCCCCCAGGCACTCCATGACCATCTGTGGATTAAGACTGTCCTTGTCATAGCTTAGGGTATGATTGACCTTCCAGTTACGCAACTGGGTCCACCAATCAGCAACCTCGGGGGCAGCGAACCCCGGCATTGCTTCTAAAATCTCTTCCAGAACTTGACGGGCATCCCCAACGATTTTGATATCCGTTTTTACGACTTTACTGATTTCTACCGGATCAATATCAATATGAATAACCTTTGCTTTGGTCGCAAAGCGATGCCCCATACCACTTGTTACACGGTCATCAAAGCGTACGCCCACCGCAATCAGCAAATCACAATCATCCACAGCATAGTTCGCGGTCACTGTTCCGTGCATTCCGACCATTCCCAATAAATTAGGATGTCCTAAAGGAAGGCTTCCAATTCCCATCAGGGTCGTGACCACTGGCGCGGCGGTTTTTTCAGCGAGTTGCCTTAAGACGTCTTCCGCTCCCGCAGTTACAACACCACCCCCTGCATAAAGCACAGGCTTGCAAGATTCAGACAGGGCCTTAGCCACTTCTTCTATTTTACCGTTATTGGCTTGACCAAAGATTTTGTACCCTCTTAACTTCATCTCATTAGAATAGGGAACCACGTTTTCTTGGGCTAAAACATCCTTAGGAAGATCGATGAGCACGGGTCCCGGTCGACCCGTTCGGGCAATATAAAAGGCCTCTTTGACAATTCTCGGTAAATCCCGTGGATCCTTCACTAAATATGAATGCTTAGTAATGGGCATGGTAATCCCTATGATATCCACCTCTTGAAAGGAATCCGAGCCAATTGAACCCGTAGAAACCTGCCCCGTCAAAACCACTAAGGGAATCGAGTCAGAGTAGGCATTGGCAATACCCGTCACTACATTCGTCGCTCCAGGTCCAGATGTGGCTAAACAAACTCCAACTTTCCCACTGACCCGGGAATAACCATCCGCTGCATACACGACCCCTTGTTCATGCCGCGCTAGGACATGTCGTATAGGACTATCCAAAAGGGCATCATATAATGGAAGTAATACCCCGCCCGGATAACCAAAAATAACGTCAACCCCTTCTTGCTGCAAAGCATTCAATAAGATGGTTGCCCCTTTTAAGCCTGTTTTTACTTCACTCATACTCTTTCCCTCCCTTAGCTTTTGCTTCTACGTGCTGTAAATTTCAGGACCATTGATGTGGGTAAGAGCCCTAAAGGCCTCCAGAAGCTGTTTAAACTCCGGACCAGGAACCCCATCCCCGATCTCACGCCCGTCTACTTTGATCACTGGGATCAATTCGGCTGCGGTACCGGTAAGAAAACATTCATCAGCTGTATACAAGTCATGTCGAGTGAATAATTCTTCCTTCACGTTCATACCCAGTTCACGAGCAAGGTCCATCACAGAGTTTCGGGTGATGCCTTCAAGTATACCTGCCGAAAGGGGAGGAGTCATTAAGACGTTATTACGATAGATAAAAATGTTATCAGCCGTTCCCTCAGCCACATATCCGTCTTGAGTGAGCATAATCGCTTCAATCACACCAGCCTGTATACTCTCTAGTTTAGCCAGTATATTGTTAAGATAATTAAGGGATTTAATCCTCGGGTTCAAGGAATCTGGATTGTTTCGACGAATAGCCACAGTCTTTACTTCTAACCCTTGCTCATACATGCTTTGCTCAAAGAGCTTAATTTGCGCAGCAATGCAAATAATAGAAGCCTTTGGACATTTATTAGGGTCAAGTCCTAGGTCTCCCTTACCTCGTGATACCACAAGGCGAATATAGGCATCTTTCAAACCATTCCTGCGTAACGATTCCAAGACAACCTCTTGCATTTCTTCCTTACTAATGCCAATCGTCAATTGAATGGACTTAGCAGATTCATAGAGGCGTTTCAAGTGTTCTTCTAATTTAAACACTCGGCCATGGTACGCGCGAATCCCTTCAAAAATACCGTCTCCATACAAAAACCCATGATCAAACACCGATACTTTTGCGTCTTCTTCAGGAACAAATGAACCATTCAAGTAAATAAGCAGTCCCATTTAATTAGCCCTCCTTAAAATCGCGAACAAATAAAAACCCTAAGCTAAGTCCCCCCTAGAAACGTGGAACTTTCCGCTTGGGTTTTTTCTACCCACGGTGTAAATCCAATCTGGATTCTGTACCGCTCGGACCAGACAGGTTGCCCCCGGAACCCTAGGCACACTTCCTTTGCTGTTATATCACATTTATATTGAGAACGTTGTGTATATGATACAGAATACCTTCCTCAGTGTCAACCCTATTTACAATAAATGTTACGAATTTCCTTAAGAATTTCCTTGTCAAAGCTAGAGCGAACGCGTATAATGTCCACTATGCAGATACATATGTTTTTTTGAGAGGAGTTGTCTTGACTTGCCAATTCAAATAGGAATTTTGGGCTTGGGTACTGTAGGGACTGGAGTCGTACGCATATTACAACAAAATGCTACGGATATTCAGACTCGAACCCATTGCGAGGTAAAAATCAAAGGCATCCTTGAGCGTGATCTCCAACGAGCACGCGAGCTTAGCGGTGACATTCTAATCACGGATCAACCTGCAGAAATTCTACAGGACCCTGAAATCGATATCATTGTCGAAGTCATGGGAGGCATCGAACCAGCGCGTACTTTTGTATTAGAAGCTTTACGCAACGGGAAAAATGTCGTCACCGCGAATAAAGACTTAATCGCGCTTCATGGGCATGAACTTCTTGACGCTGCTAATGCCGCCGGAAAGGACCTCTATTTCGAAGCAAGTGTCGGCGGCGGAATTCCGATTATCGCAGCCATGAAAGAATCCCTTGCCGCAAACCGCATTACCCATGTCTTGGGGATTATTAATGGAACGACAAATTACATTCTTACAGCAATGGCCGAACAGGGCCGTGAGTATGCCGAAGTCCTAGCAGAAGCCCAGCAATTGGGGTATGCTGAATCCGATCCTTCCTCCGATGTTGATGGCCTAGATGCTGCGCGAAAGCTTGCCATCCTTTCTTCAATCGCTTTTAATTCGCGGGTTGCCCTTAAGGACGTCTTTGTGGAAGGGATCTCCAAAATCACCCGTGAAGATCTGGCTTATGCCGCTGAGCTCGGTTGTACCATAAAACTTTTAGCCATAGCCAAACACCAAACTGAGGGAATCGAAGTGCGTGTCCATCCGGCGATCTTGCCACTTACCCATCCTCTTGCCTCAGTAGGCGGTGTTTTCAACGCTATTTACGTAGTAGGAGATGCCGTCGGAGAAACCATGTTTTATGGTCGAGGCGCTGGTTCTCTTCCCACAGGAAGTGCAATTGTCTCTGACATTATGCGTATAGCGCGCAATATTGAATCCAACTCCACTTCTGCCATCAATTGTACTTGCTATCTGGACCTCGCACTCAAAGCCGTCTCCGATTTCTATACGGCCTTCTACATCCGCTTACTTGTCAAAGACGAGCCTCGAGTTCTGGCCACTCTTGCCCTTCTTTTTGCTGAAGCAAATATCAGCTTCGCCTCGATCATTCAAAAGCCACGCGATGAACATCAGGCTGAAATTGTCCTCGTGACTCATCCCTGTCGTGAAGGGGCCCTTCAAGAAGCCTTAGATTCTGTCAAAGCCTATAGCAAGGTCCTTAATATCCACAATGTTATTCGCTTTGAAAATGGGGATCATGGGGCAAAGGCCTAAGTGAACTCGTTCAACTAAAGTTGAACATCGAGTCTTCGGTGGGGGACTCTACCCCCACCGAAGCAGAGCCGGGGGTACCACTCCCACTTGTAGAAGTGGGAGTCTCACGATTGGATCAAATTCTTACTAAATTAGGGAGGAAAAGAATGTTTCGTGTAAAGATACCGGCCACCTCCGCTAATCTCGGACCTGGATTTGACTGTTTGGGGCTGGCTCTTCAACTATATAATACAATGACAGTAGAACCAAACCGACCGTTTCAGATTACTTTGACTGGGTCTTATAGAGATGAGATTCCTGCCGATGAAAGCAATCTAGTCTGGCGAACCATGCTTCATTTTTGGGACCTCGTCCACTTCCCCACTCCCACAGTCGCTCTAACCTTTGAAAATCACATTCCCCCTGCGCGGGGCTTAGGAAGCAGTTCTGCTGCCATTGTCGGAGGACTTGTTGCCGCCAACACCTTAGCTGGATCCCCATACTCCCAGTACGAATTGCTACAAGTCGCTAATACCCTAGAAGGGCACCCTGATAATGTTACTCCTGCCTTATATGGTGGTGTGACACTGTCTGTCCCCACGGAAAGTGGCGTTCTTCCAAGAGTCCTAGCCCAATCGCCAAATTTAAGAGCGGTTGTGATTATTCCTGATACCCACCTCAGTACGAATAAAGCTCGAGCTATATTATCCCCTGAAGTTCCTCGCAAGGATGCCGTCTTTAATATTTCTCATGTTGCGCTAATTACCGAGGCCTTTATTCGTCAAGATTATTCCCTCTTAAAAGAAGGAATGCGTGACACGCTTCACCAAAATCAACGCGCCGCACTCATTCCAGGCTTACTCGAAACTTTAGAAATAACCCTGCAAGCAGGTGCCTTTGGAGCAGCCCTTAGTGGTTCAGGACCAACACTATTGGCACTGACAGAACCGGAATTTGAACAGGCTATTGCTCAGAAAGCACTTCAAGTTTTTAAAAAGCATGAAGTTCGTGCTCAGGCGTTTGCCTTAGGGATCGATTCAGAAGGAACACAAGTTGATTATACCCTGTAGGTACTAATCCCGATCAGTAAGATTAGGTACGTGTCCCAAATCAGCTTAAACAAGGGCAGGATTCTTTCCTACCCTTGTTTTTTTTATTCCCTTCTTCCCTCAGCATAACCAATGAACAGACTAGCCATCGCTATAAGCATTTTCCAGTTTTCTACATATTCTAATAGAGATAACATTTTGTAACATTTTTGTTTTGATTTAATAAAGGAGGACGAAATCCTATGATAAAGAAACAATTGGCTTCTTTACTATTTAACAAAAATCGGACGGATAATGATTTGATTACTACGGAACAACTGTCCGACTTAGAACAGTCTTCAAGCGACATCATTATTAATACGCTTGATTTCACCCATCAAACCTCAGAATTATCTCCAAAAACCAAGGCATCCGATCTGATTGACAGTTACCGAAAGGCAGCCCAAATAGTTAAGGAAGTACTGAGTAAAGGCAAACACCTATTTTCTGAACTCAACAAGTGATTGCAGGTTGTTTCAATTTAGCTGCTGTCCAAGCTCTGTGATGATATCCTACTTGCTGCTCTGATGCGACAACGTGAAGCAACACGTACCCTCTAATGAAGAAGCCTGCATTTTACTGTTATTAGTAATTGCAGGCTTCTATTTGGGAAATAGCCGAGTTCACTTTAGGTTATCCAGATATTTTACAGCCTGCAAGGCAGCTGTTCCACCTTCTCCTGCCGCTTTAAATAATTGATAAGGTGGACCTGAACAATCTCCTGCTGCAAATAGCCCCGGCAAACTCGTCTCTAATTTGTGGTTAACCTTAATAGCCCCCTCCTCCATTTCCAAACCAGATACCAGCTGCTCTGCTGGTAGAGTTTCTCTCAGGATAAACACACCGTCTACTGGGATTTGTTCCCCTTCAAGAACGATCTGTTTTACGCTGCTGTCTCCGATTATTTCCTTTACTTTACCCTTTTTCACTTCAATTCGTGGATGAAGCCTCAAAACGTCGCTGTAATAGGGTATGTAATATACTTTAGCACAGATATCGACCATGAAATTAGCTTCATCTTCCCCTTCTTGACTGTAGGAAATGAATGCGACTTGTTTATTCTTATATAAAGGACCGTCGCACGTTGCACAGTAACCCACTCCACGACCCAATAATTCTGTTTCTCCTGGAAATAGCTTATCCACTGAAACACCCGTAGCTAGAACTACCGCATCCGCCTCAAAGGATTCGTCTTTACCAAGTAGCGTATAAGGGGGCCCTGGATATATATTGGTTACTTTAAACGGAACAATCTTGATTTCCATTTCCTTAAGATGTTCTAAAAACCGTTGCCGCAATTCTTCCCCACTTATTTGGGGAAATCCTAGCCAATTATCGATTCGCGGAGCTTTGGAGAGCTTGGGGCTACAGAATTCCGTGCCAAGAAGTATGAAATCACGTTTTCGAATTTTAGCATTCAGTGCTGCAGCCATCCCTGCCGGCCCACAGCCAATAATCGCCAGTTCGTAGTGGTCTTTAAGTGTTTTCAGATCTTCAGACATTATGGGCATCTCTCCTCTAGCGATAAATCCTTTACCAATAAAAGTGTTCCCCGAATAACTTGAAAATACTACGTTGTCAGAACCCATTGACCGAAATACGTTCCCGGAGTAGAATAAATGCTAAGTAAACCTATATGCACATTGATAATAGCTGAGGTGTACACTATGAGTGAAGATCTACTAAGTAAACTCGATCCCATGATTTCTATGGAGCGTACTATTCAAGCGGAACTACTTCTTCTCTTAGGACAAAAACCTTCTCACGGCTACGAGTTAATTCAACGCCTCAATGATTCAGACTTTAAAAGTGGAGAAGCCGATACTGCCACAGTTTATCGTAATCTAAGACGCATGGATAAGGACGGGTTGATCCAATCCCATTGGGAGATCGGTGAAGCAGGCCCAGGTAGGAGACTCTATGAATTAACCCCCTTAGGAAAACAGTCTCTAGATTTATGGTCCCAATTTCTAACACTTCAAAAAACTAAGCTCCAAAAATTCCTACAAGCCTACAAGCAGTATGAAGATTCTTTAGCTAAAGGGGAAAACGAGGTGAACAAATCTTGAATACTTCGTCGAATGCTCTCAGACTTATCCATGCTGGCGCTTTACAGCGCGTGATGGAAACCTGCCTTGACCTCTATACTAGGATGAACCCGAATCTCAAATCCGAGCTAAAAGGGGTAGGTTCGAGGGAAGGTGCCAAGCGGTTGTTATCTGGAGAACACTATGACGTCATTGCTCTCGCTGACCAAGCACTCTTTGCAGAACTGTTGGTCCCGGATTTAGTCGAAAACTACTTTATTTTTGCGGCTGATCAGATCGTCATCGGTTATACCGGGTTTTCTAAAGGAAGCAACGAAATCACCCCCGACAACTGGATTGATATGTTACTTCAATCACAAGTCCGCTTCTCTCATTCTAACCATCATCTGGATCCCTGCGGTTATCGAGCCCTTATGGTTTGGCAATTGGCCGAAAAATTCTATCAGCGGCCAGATCTCTCAACAGAGATGGAAGCAGCCTGTTTTCCTTACGAGACATACCCGAAATCATTAAATCTGGCCAGTGATTTATTAAAAGGTAAGGTTGATTACGCTTTTCTGTATTCCTCACAAGCCAAACAATTAGAGCTGCCCTACATAACCCTACCCTCAAAAATTAATCTCTCTAACCCGGCGTATGCCAATTATTATGACCAAGCAGCAGTATCCGTAGAAAGTAAAATTCCAGGCAAAAACATCATCATTCATGGTAAACCTATAGAATTCGCAATCGGCAAATCCAGAAACAGCCACTTATCCGAACACGCTCAATCCTTTATTGATCTGCTCACAGGTCCGGAGGGAGATTCGATTCTAGAGGAATATGGCTTAATCCCCTGCTGAGTAAATTTGCATTGCTATCAGTTTTCCCCACTTTGTAATGCTTGAAAACCCTGAAACAAGACTATTAATTAGGGGGCTAGGTTATGGAACTCAAAACAGAAAGCCAACCTCTAGAGTCAGAACCACCTAGGAAGGTGAGCCTTTGGGAAATTGCTAAAACCGTATTTCATATCGGACTTGTGTCTTTTAGTTTAGCTGCTTTAGGAGAAGCCAAAAAATCCCTGGTAGACAAGAAACACTGGATGACGGATGAAGAATATCTAAACGGAGTCGCTCTATCTCAACTTTTGCCAGGCGCACCCGCTGTAAATCTAAACACCTATATAGGCTATTTCCTGAGGGGTTTTCCAGGGGCCTTAGTGGCTAGCATTTTTTTCATTATTCCTTGTTTTGTACTTATGGTCGTGCTTACCCACCTCTATCTGAATTATAACGATATCCCCGCTGTAACCTCGTTATTTAAGGGAGTAGGAGCTTTAGTAGTAGGCCTAGTCTTCAATACCATTATTGATCTCTGGAAAAGAGGGGTAAACTCCCCACAGCTCAACATCTTAGCGGTCGGTGGGTTTCTGATGATTTTCTTCTTAAAGGTTAATATCCTGTCTCTGCTTCTTTTTGCTGGAGGAGTCAGCCTAGTGTTTACCTTCTTGACAACAAAGTTTTCCAGTTGGCAAGCCATCATGAATCGACGATTTTGGGTTACGAACAAGACCTTACAGAAGCCTGCTTCCGCAGTCCGGTTTGAATTCAGTAAGAAAAAATACCTCATCATGCTAATCATGCTGGCAGTGCTGCTCATCATTAATTTAGGGATTAATTTTAGCAATCCCACCTTTCGACAATTGGGTAATACCTTATTTAGCATCGGTGGACTGACCTTTGGGAGCGGCTACGCTATGCTCCCATTTATCCAGGATGCAATGGTCAATCAATATCACTTTTTGACGGATCAAGAATTCGGAATTGCTTTAGCCCTGAGCTTACTAACCCCCGGTCCAGTAACCATAATTTCCGCCTTTATCGGCTACAAAGTGGCAGGATTATTCGGGGCAGCCCTAGCTATGGCAAATATGTATTTGCCTGCTTTTGCCGTAGTCAATCTCATTTCTGACCTTTATAACCGGGCGGGTAAGATCGATATCATCAAGATGGTCATTACTGGGATTGTAGCCGCTTTTATCGGCACCCTCTGGGCCGTGATCTTCAAATTGACAAGAAGTTCAATCCTTGACCTACCAACTTTCGGCATCGCCCTAGCAGCTTTTGGAGTACAGCGATTCACTAAAATAGATACCCTCTGGATTATCATCGCCGGAGCACTACTCTCCCTCATAATTTTCTAGCGAAACAGGGGGACAGGGCACCCTGTTTCGCTTTTCCTGCTTGGAGTTATTATTTTCGTCCTGTAATTTAATGGTTTTTAAACCAAATAAGCCCACTTGTTAAAGGTGGGCTTTCCTTTATAATGAGACATTCAATATATCTAAAACCTTTTGAATTGGATTTAATAATGTTGCTTGATCGGAGCCTGCAAACAAAAGGCCCACAGCCTTATTATTTTCTTCCATTACTAAGGATCCGCTATCCCCTCCCGAAGACATATTAGTAGTCAAAATCTGATTCTCAAACCTCAAAGTTCTACGACTTCCATACCCGATATTGATTGTTACATTGACTGCTCTAATAGTACCAGTGGTTAGACCCGTTGTACGGCCGGTCTTTCTAACATTCATACCTACTTGAGCGACAACAGCCGCTTGTACTTTCCCAATTCCAAGTATCTCCGGGGCAATCCATGAATCATTTAAGGGTTGCGCCAAAGCACAATCCACATTGTTTATTCTGGGGTAATCATTTAAAGCGACATACTTTTTCAAACGGGCGATTACGTTTTCCGAGGCACGTCCACTATCAATAGCGCCTGGCTGAAGGATTGAATCTCCTATCTTTGCTCTTAAATCTCTTCCATTTGAGGAGTTAGCGAGGACGTGGTTATTCGAGAGAATAAGTGCTTGTCCATTCTTTTTATCATATACGACGGCTCCAAAGGTTCCTGCCGTAGTACGATAGTGTCCAATACTTACACCTGGATGGGCTGGTCTCATACGCTCAGTGTAGTCCAGCAAAATAACTGCAGGATTTTCAACAGAATAAGCCTTCATGTTACCGACTTCAATTACATCAGTTATTAAGCCGTCCATTGTTTCGGGAACTATTTGATGCTTCTTTAATTGATCCAAAGGTACTTTTCTATTCACCAAGACCAAAATTGCTTTTTGCCCCGTTGTGACTCCCCCAATTTCCTTGAAACCCTGCCCAACCCCAATAACTTGTGGCAGAGCTATTAAGGATTCCTTGCTTTTTTTGTCCATTTAACAATTACCTCCGTTTGTCCTTTTTGCATTATATGAAAAGGTGGACAAACGGTGACAAGCCTAGTGACAGTGGTTATAAACATTAGCCAATTCAGGATGTTTGCTATCTATGCATTGCTATAGATAGCTAGATGCCAAGATAGCCAAGAGTGTCTATGTCGATTGTCTTCGTGCATCGAATTAACCTTGACAAGAATTGTGGAAGTATTATCATGGAAATAATGAGTAGTTAAGAGATTGCGATCTAAAATAGCTCTTGCAATGGAGGCTGCTCATATCTGAAGGGTAAAAAACAGAAAAAAACAAAAGAGACCTCTAGCAGGTCTCGATTCATATATCTCGTGAATTGCAAAAAGAAATTTGGAACACCCCTTCCTCTGTTTCTCTTTTAAAAGGTGGCTAGATTAATGTATTGTGATCTCTTAATAAGAAATGGTTTCATCATTGATGGTACAGGGAAACCGGGATTCTATGCTGATCTCGCTGTAACCCAAGGAAAGATCATAGAAATCTCTGCAAAAATTGAATGCCAAGCGGATTTAATCATAGATGCTTTCGGATTGACGGTTTGTCCAGGGTTTATTGATCCCCATGTACATGAAGAGCTGACCGTTTTAACAAGTGGTAAGTTTGAGGAATTTTTACGTCAAGGGGTTACAACGACGGTTAACGGGAACTGTGGACATTCCATAACTCCCTATTCTTCGGATAATATCTATGAGTATATGGCTAAAAAAGGACTTATTTCAGTCAAGATAAAAGAGAGAAATCAACGAGACGTACCTGTCTGGACAAATTTCTCAGAGTATTTTGACGTAATCAAAAACAAAGGTACAAATATCAACCTGGGATTTCTCTTAGGACATGGCACTTTAAGATGGAGTGTAATGGGAGATGCAAAAAACAGAAAACCGACTGTTAAAGAACAAAGCACACTCGTCCGTCTGATTGAGGAAGGCATGGAACAAGGGGCCTTAGGCCTATCAACTGGCTTAACCTATAGCCCTAGCAAATATGCGGATACTGATGAAATCATTAAACTTGCTAAGGTAGTCCAAACGTACGACGGGCTCTATACCACCCACATTAGAAGCTATCTTGGTATTCTGGAAGCAGTTCAGGAAGCTATAAACATTGGCGAAGCTGCCGACATAAGAGTTCAGGTGTCCCATCTGACACCGAATTGTCCAGAGGCTTTTGATGAAATACTGTCTGCCCGGGAACGTGGCTTAGAAATTGCTGTCGATACTATCCCTAAGAGCAGCGGACACTATAGGAGAAAGGACCGCCTATTCCAGTATGTGTTTTCACAAGAGGGCACACTAACTGCTGAGGG
Source organism: Desulfosporosinus sp. BICA1-9 (assembly GCF_000802135.1). Taxonomy (NCBI): domain Bacteria; kingdom Bacillati; phylum Bacillota; class Clostridia; order Eubacteriales; family Desulfitobacteriaceae; genus Desulfosporosinus; species Desulfosporosinus sp. BICA1-9. The sequence goes on along the minus strand of NZ_JUEE01000197.1, from coordinate 1,653 downwards.
ACGAAGAAAACTATTAAAAAAGATCCGCTTCAAAGAAAAGCTCTTGGTTATCAATACGGATGATCCTCTCCTGGAAAATCGGGCCTTAAAGGAAATTGCTTTTGAGAGAAAGCTGAATATCGATGATCTAATCCTCAATCTCTTAGAAAATGATCGTCCTAACTTGACCTTCTGTCAGGGGGGACTCAACAGGCAAGATTTCCCGGGATCACCTTACGCGGATAATATCGCTCATAATCCACTTGTCATGGTTGGATCCGATAGGGTATCTGGGGATGTCGACGACCCCTATGCTCAGTATGAATTATTCCGAAAAGGCGCATTCCCGATATATTTTAGCTTATGCAGGCAAAACAGGGTGAGATTAGAAGAGATTGTGCGCAGGATAACGTCTTTACCGGCACAACACTTTAGCTTGAGTGATCGAGGTCTGCTCGCCAAGGGAAAAGCCGCCGACATCACAATCCTTGATGTAGACAATTATACCTATCCCTCCAATGAGGAAATCGATTATAGCAGCCCATTTTCAATGACCAGAGGGGTAAAGTATACAATTGTTAATGGCAAAGTAGCCCTAGATGATGGAACGCTCAAAGAAATACATGCGGGGCAATTATTAGCGAGAAGTGGTAGGAAATTGTAGCCCTAAGGTATCGTTCAATTTAAGAATCCTGATGTTTCTAAGTCAGCTCTATATAGATCAATGTAGACTCTTTTTCCACCTATAGCCCTGCTCTCAAATAAAACAACCTCTGCAACCCTAAACTCGCCTAGTTGCTTTGTATGAACAACTGAAAGATCGATATTATCGAGTTTGGGACGAGAGACCAGCGTTATATGAGGCTTAAATTGGCGTTCCTCCAACTTAAAGCCCTTTCTTTTGAGTTCAAGATGCAGATTATCCCTTAGCTGATTTAGTTCCGTTAAACCACCATTTAATGCGGTCCATAGGGTATGAGGCCGTTTAAGAGAGGGAAATCCACCTACTCCACCGAGGTTTAAATCAAAAGGGCTATAGTTCCTTGCTACTTTGGTAAGTGTTTCGGTCAGTACAGGAATCGCAGTACGGTCTAATTCCCCTAAAAATTCTAAGGTTATATGAAGACTGTCTTGTGATTTCCAGGACCCATTTACTCCAAGATGTCTTAGTTCGGACTGAAATTCGAGTAGAGCTTGTTTAAGCTTAGTAGAGTCTGTTTCAAAAAAGCAAAACCAAACTTATCTCAACCCGGTTAAGGAACAAACGTGCCCCTTGGTCTGTGATTTTTACTCCTTGCAAAAGCCCCCGAAAGAGTTCCTAATACTGAGAACGGATAGTCACAAAAAAGCTTCCTAAAAAGGCCATACTACTCCCTTGGTTCCATTTGGGGCTGGATGCCAAGGTGCATTATTGCTTTTCAGGAGTGTTTGTTGCTTAAGCCGCACGAAGCAGCGTGTATTTTCGGTCGTAAATGGCTTGCTCTGCAAGTCGTCGCAACTCTTGATTTCGCCCTTTGGGAACGAAGTGTTCTTGGGCATGGTGGATCATCCCGAGAATTAAACGGCTTACATCAGCTAGCCGAAGGTAGGTCTCCACCCGTTTTTGCCCACGTATTGTCAACTTCTTATGGTGGAAAACGTGATCCAATAGGTTTGCCTCTAAAGCAAAGTTTA
>NZ_JUEE01000196.1:0-7456 GCF_000802135.1 Desulfosporosinus sp. BICA1-9 | reverse complement strand
TGTGCTACTGGTGATAGTCAATGTTATTTTGAGACCTTTTGATGCGACCATTATGGGCGTTTATGATTTGGTGGTCATATTGACGCCGGTTGCCATTTCTCTATCACTGGCCTATTGTGCTGTTAAGGGTGGGCATGTTTCAGTAGGTTTACTCGTAGAACGTTTTCCTAAAAAAGTGCAAAAAATTATAGATTTCATAACCGGATCCATTGTCATTGTTTCTCTTGTAATAGCTACGTGGTATTTGGTGGAGCGTGCTGATATGATGCGTCGGAATCAGGAGGTCACTACTACGATTTTAATTCCATATGCCCCATTTATCTTAATAATTGCCGTGGGGGTCGGTATGCTTACCCTGGTGGTTTTTGGCAAGGTCTTGAATTCTTTTGTTAAAGAAGGTGACCAATAATATGGATCCTATGATGATAGGGCTCCTTGGCTTTTTGTTGTTTTTTCTTTTTATTGCAATGCGTATGCCTATTGCCTATGCTATGTTGATCACCGGCATTTTTGGTATCGGTTTTATTAATGCGCCTAATGTTGCCTTTAAAGTAGTTGCCACAGAGTTATATGGCACTTTTTCTTCTTACTCTTTAAGTGTTATTCCGTTGTTTACTTGGATGGGCTTTTTAGCTTTTTATTCGGGTATAGGCGGCAGATTGTTTACTTTTGCATATAAGGCAATAGGGCATCTTCCCGGTGGATTAGCTATTGCTGCTCAGGCAACATCAGCGATTTTTGGAGCCATTTCCGGGTCCAGTATAGCTACTTCCGCTACCATTGGTTCGATAGCCATACCTGAAATGAGAAAACATGGTTATGATGTTTCTCTGGCAACAGCAAGTGTCGCAGCTGGTGGAATTCTTGGGGTATTGATCCCACCCAGCACTATCTTTATCGTCTATGGTGTAATTACCGAAAATTCCATTGGGTCTCTGTTTATATCCGGGATAATACCCGGCATTCTTCTCACCCTTATGTATATTGGAGTAATATATTTTATAACGCGGAGGAATCCTGACCTTGCTCCTCTTGCCGAGAAGGCAACTTGGAAAGAAAGAATGGAAGCGTTCAAACATGGTGGGCTTTTGGAAGTTGTAATCGTTTTTGTTGTTTCTCTGGGAGGACTCTTCGTCGGTTGGTTCACACCGACTGAGGCAGGGGCTGTAGGAGCCGCAGGCGTTCTTGTGATTACTGTAGTTACTAAACAATTAAGTTGGGCGGCCCTGAAAAGTTCGCTGTATGACACGTTAAATACCATAGCGATGATTATGTTTCTCATAGCAGGCGCCAATGTATTTGGTCGCTTTATAGCCATTACCCGACTGCCCTTTGAATTAGGTACTTGGATAGAAGGTTTACCGTTACCGCCATTTGTTGTCATGAGCCTTATATTATTGATTTACGTAATAATGGGATTTGTTATGGATGCTTTAGCATTAATCTTGTTAACCGTGCCCATTTTTTACCCTACGGTCGTCAACACCCTGGGATACGATCCCATTTGGTTTGGGGTCATTATAGTATTAGTAGCGGGCGCTGGGGTCATTACTCCGCCAGTGGGGATAAACGTATACGTTATTAAAGGAATTGCACCAGACGTTCCGCTGGAGAAAATTTTCAAAGGTATATGGCCGTTTTTATATGCAATAATTGCGCTTATTGTCTTACTCATGGTCGTGCCTGAAGTTGCAACGTTTTTACCGAATTTACTCATTAAATAAAAGGCCAATAAAATGGGAAGTGACTGAGGCAGGAATGTCTCTTTGCTTCCTTTTATTGTATAACGAAAACCACCTAGCCAAGCAAACTCTCTTTAATCTGAGGTAACTCTCTGGGGATAAAAGAGACTTTGCAATCTTTAGGCGTTAGGGTTGTAGTGCACGTGTCAGTCAATTATCAAGGACCGTTCGGGTTCGTTTTAAGGCCTGAACCCTATATTTATCTTACAAGGAGGTATTGGATGAGTACTGTAACTGAGCGAAATAAGGAAATCGCAAGGGAGTTTTACGATTTAATCATTAACAAAAAAGATTATGAAGCGGCTAAGAAATATATAGGTGCGCGATATAAGCAACACAACCCGCTTGTCGCTGATAGACCAGAAGGATTGAAGGCATTTATCGAATTCCTTAAAACAAATCATCCTGAAGCGCGCAGCGAGATTAAACAAATTTTTGCAGACGGTGATTTTGTAATTCTACATGTTCATTCACTTCGTGCACCAAATACGCGAGGTCGGGCAATTATCGAAATATTCAGGTTAGAAGATGGAAAAATCGATGAACACTGGGATACTATTCAAGAAATTCCGGAAACATCGGCCAACAATAATACCATGTTCTGAGGCATTAACAAAAGAACCACGAGTGGAATAGGCGTTCAATTACTTGATTATAAGTCTCCGGAACTCAGTGGTCCGGAGACTTGTTTTTTTAAGTTCATACATTTGTTTTAATACTATCGGAATCGGTTGAATAATTGCTTGATTTCCAACTGAATTCTAGGAGTGTGAATCATAAATGGTTATGCTATTGTGTGATATAAGAATAAGTTTCAGAATATTTAAATAAGGAGGGTGTAAGAAATACTGGCGATTGAAGTGTGCATTGTTCATTGCTCATCGCAATAGTAGCGTTACTTAGAATGAAGGGTGTTAGTTTGAAAGCAGATAGCTATTATGCAAGACGTACGCGATTATGTTAAACGATTGCTTGAACAATATGCTGGGGACGGCGGGTTTATCATCGATTCTGCTGGGGTTATCCAATCGGATGCCAAAGTAGAAAATATCTTCGCCCTCATTGAGGCAGCAAGGGAATATGGAGTTTATTAGAAATTGCAAATTGGATTAAGTACAGGGGAGGTAAGCTAGATGACGACGGAAAAACCCGAAAGTGAAGAATTAAGAGGTATGCCTCCAGGTGTTTGTGTTCCATGGCAGGATAAAGTTAAAGAATATGGACAAATCGCAGGGAATGCGGAAATACTCAAAAACGAATGGGAAAAACTTGATGCTGCTGCTTACGTTTATCTCTGGTGGTGGGTTCAACGCTAAGCTCTCAAAGGGCTAACTGATCTTTAAATAATAATCCTAACTGGAGGGTTGGTATGTATGGCTAAATTAACAGATTCACTATCGAGTGCACTTGCAGAGTTAGAAGATGATAAAGTGCGAGAGCTTGTCGAGGAGCACCTTGAGGCAGGAATGGCCCCGTTAGTAATTGTTCAGAAGTTGCAAGAGGGCATGCAGGAAGTTGGGGTTCGCTTTGAGACCGGAGATTATTTTTTAAGTGAACTTATAATGTGTGGTGAGGCTATGTCAAGTGCCATGAGGATTCTTGAGCCCCATCTTAGAGGGGAACATAGTGAGTACAAAGGAAATATTGTGATCGGAACTGTACGTGGGGATGTTCACGACCTTGGTAAAAATATTGTCGTGATGCTTCTCAAAGGGGACGGTTATAACGTCATCGGTATTAATCCGGATGTCCCAGTATTTGTGATCGAGCAGACGATCTATGACACTAACATGAAACCGGTGGGGTGGGGTAAGTCTATTTATCGTGGTGATCGATATAAAATGACTGCTTATGATGGGTGGCATAATCAAGAGGAAACTGGGGGTGACTTCATTTGGAAGACGAACTGATAATTGCCATGGCTGACCTAGATGAAGAGAAAACCCTTAAGCTAGTTGAAGAAAGAATTCAAGCTGGATTTACCCCAGTGGAAATCGTGGAATGCTGTAAAAAAGGAGTAGAGATAGTAGGGAAACGATATTATGAAGAGATATACTTCTTGTCCGACTTGATAATGTCAGAGGGTATTTTTAGAGATGTCATGAGGATACTTGAACCTTACTTTCCAATTAATGTGCAGGAAAAAGGGTCTAAAATAATTATAGAAACCGTAGAAGGTGATATCCATGATCTTGGCAAGAACATCATGGTTTACCTTTTGCGATCCTCTGGTTTTCAGGTTTATGATTTGGGGGTCGATGTTCCACCAGAAAAATTTGTTGAGGCTGTCAATGAAACCGGGGCTCCTATTTTAGGAATTAGTGTTCTATTGTCGTTTTGCGTAGGCTCAATCAAGAAAGTAGTTGATCTTCTTCAAGAAACTGGTTTGCGAAGTAAGGTTTTGGTAGTCGTTGGTGGGTATCCAGTCAGTGATCTTGTTAAAGAGTACACAGGGGTGGATTTTTGCTTTAATGATGCGGGGAAGGCTATGAAATTGATTTCGGAGCTTAGATTAAGCGCGCCAAACCTACTCCTAAAGCCACGCCGGTAAACCCTACTACGATGCTTAGTAAGGTATATAATCCTGCCGTCATGAAGCTCCCGCCTTCAAGCAAAGCAATGACCTCATAGCCAAAGGTGGAGAAGGTTGTAAAAGCACCTAAGAAACCGACACCGATTCCTAGTCGCCAAAGAGGATTAACGTTTAAGCGCTCAATAAATAAAATATGCAAGAAGCCCAAGAGAAAGGTGCCAGTAATATTAATAAGAAAAGTGTGCAGCGGGAATCCCTGGTCCCATTTATTCGAAATCCATACCCCAAGGGCATAGCGGGACAATGCTCCGAGAGCGCCTCCTACGGCAATGACTAAAATGTTAGGCATTAGTCCACCTCTTTTCTGAAAATCTCAATGATTTAGTGCACTTCTATCATAATACATGAGCTAAGTGGTAACAAGCATCATTCACAGCGTCCATGTTCTAATGGTTGCTTATTTAATCCCCTGACTTGAACGGATATTTATCAAAAGAAAAGGGAAAATTGTAAGGAGTAGGACATTGTGAAATTGTGTGAAAAGAAGTATCATTATACAAATATATCACTCAGAGATCTAGAAACTAGAGGTGTAAGTTTTGAAAAACGATTCCTTAAAAACCTTCGTAACCGTAGTCGAGCATAAGAACTTCTCTCGGGCGGCTGAGGAACTCTATCTATCCCATCCCGATGTCAGTATGCAAATCCGGAGTTTGGAAGAAGAACTTGATACAAAGCTTGTAATTAGTTCGTCAAACCATTTGGAGCTTACGAAATCAGGCGAGATATACTATGGTTATGCTAAACAAATTTTGCATTTACAGGATAAGGCTAAACAGGAAATCAAGCAGATCTCAAATGTAGTTACAGGGACTTTGAAGGTGGGAGCAAGCTATACCATCGGAGAATATCTTTTGCCCTTTGCAGTGGCTGAATTTGCGGCTCATTATCCGAGAGTAGAGATTGAAACGTCTATCGCCAATACGAGGGAGATAATTCAAGCAGTTCAAGCTAATCACTTAGACATTGCCCTTGTGGAAGGAGAAGTCGATCAGCCGGACATTTTTGTCCGCCCATTTTTGGATGATGAAATTATTTTATTAGTACCAAACCAACATCCCTTGGCAACGCTCCCCATTGTTACGACAGAGCTTCTCCAAGACCAAGTCTGGATTCTCAGAGAGAGCGGTTCCGGAACTCGTGCGTTCAGTGATAAGCTTTTCCAAGAATGGGGAATCAATGTCCGAAAATCTTATATCTTTGGTAGTGGTCAAGCCATCAAGCAGGCTGTTACAGCAGGTTTAGGAATTGCTCTCGTCTCACGTTGGATCGTGAGAAAAGAGTTAAATGCCAAGGAATTAAAGACGATCAGAATTAAAGGCAAGCGTCTTAGTCGTTCATTTTACGTAATAGTGTCGAAAAGTCACGAAATCTCCGAGGCCTTGGAAGTTTTCACGGAGCAACTTTTTACCCATGAATCAATTTCTTCGTTTAAAAAAATAGGCAAAAGAGGAATCGAGGCCTAATTAGAGACAAGAGAGTCTAGCTGATTACCTTTTGAAGGTAGTCAGCTAGACTTTGTAATACCATACAACATGTTGACTCGGTATGATATAATACCATTGTATTAAAAGTAAGGTCGGTGGATACTTATGTTTGAACCCGTAAAATTTTATGGTAACCTATCCGAAGGCATTGTAAATCAGATTATGCATGGAATTAACAACGGCGAACTAAAGCCAGGTGATAAGTTGCCTCCTGAACGTGAAATGTGCACCATGTTTTCTGTGAGTCGGACAGTGATTCGGGACGCTCTAAAAATGTTGGTTGGGTTAGGTGTCGTTACGATCCGGCATGGTATGGGGGCTTATATTAACGAAGTGGATGGAGCGGAAGATGTTTCTCGATTAGCTTCTCTTCTTCATATTTCCCAGGGGACCATTGAAGAGCTATTTCAGGTCCGGGAGGTTTTAGAAAGCCAAGCCGTGATTTGGTGTACTCAGAACGCGAATGAGCAGGATCTTCGGCAACTCGAGCATATTGTTCGTAAAGGAAAAGAATTAGGGGATGCGGGTGAGTCAAAACTCGCATTACTTGATGCTGAATTTCATCTAAAGATTGCGGAGGCTGCAGGTAATCGGGTCCAGATGAGACTGATGATTAACCTGTTAGATCTACTCGGAGAAATTAGATCCAGAACGCTAAAGGTTCCAGGGCGGCAACGTTTATCCGTTCTGGATCATGAAACAATTGTTGAAGCGATTAATCAAAGAAATCCGGAATTAGCGCGTCAAAGAATGCTGAGTCACTTAGCGAATGTTAGAGAAGCCATTCAATCTGTGGCTCACGCACATGAGGACTGGGATTAGGTTTAGAAAATACTCAAGAAAAAGATTTACTTATTTCTATTGGATGGATTGGAAATAGTAAATCTTTTTCTTTATTATCTGTTGACAAAAGTGAAACAAGGGGTTAGTATTTACTCATGGTCATACCACATACCACATACCACGTGTTGCATCGGAGTAAGAAATGGGAGAATAATGCGTGAGGAGTGGTTAAATCTTAAACAAGGAGGGTTATCATGAGCAGCCACAAATTTTTAGTTCACAATGATGGCGACTACGTAGGCGTTGCTATCCAAGACATTCAAACTGGCGAAGAAGTACTAGGGGTTGAACTCCATAGCGGTCAAGAATATCACGTGAAGTCAAACCACACTATTCCGCTCGGTCACAAAATCGCACTCCAAGCGATTAAGAAGGGTGAAACTATCCTTAAATATGGTGAGAACATAGGAGTCGCAACCGCAGATGTTCAAATCGGTGATTGGGTACACACACATAACTTAAGAACTGCGAGGTGGGATTATGGAAACTAAGATTTTAGGATATAAGAGAGATAATGGTCGTATCGGGATCCGCAATCATGTACTAATTATTCCAGTGGATGATTTATCCAATGCTTCTTGTTTAGCCGTGGAACACAATATAGCCGGAACATTGGCAATTCCCCATCCTTATGGACGCCTTCAATTTGGTGCTGATCTAGAGTTGCACTTCAAAACCTTAATTGGTGCTGGCCGCAACCCGAACGTTGCAGCTGTCGTCATCATCGGAATCGAACCAAACTGGGCTAAGCTAATTGCTGATGGAATTGCTGAGACGGGTAAACCTGTAGC
>NZ_JUEE01000195.1:0-23670 GCF_000802135.1 Desulfosporosinus sp. BICA1-9 | reverse complement strand
TGTGCTAATTTTATTTATAGAATTCACTATTATATTTCTTGGTTAATTCTGATATTTTACCCATGACCGCTTTCCCGTCAATGCTTTTCTTGTTCAATACCTCAGCATACTGGCCCTGTAACGGCTTGAGTTTCTCATTCCAACGTGCACTTTCTTCAGCAGAGAGCGTAATCAATTGATTGCCCTTGGTAACGGCAAAATCAAGACCGAGTTGATTTTCTCCCTTTGCTCCATCTTTTCCATCCCACATTGTTGAAGCAGTCGCAAATACTTCCTCGTTCACTTTAGTAATAGCATCTTGAATCTCTTTGGGGAAGGAATCCCATACCTTTTTATTCATAGTGGCATAATGAACAGTATTATACAACATATCGACTCCTGAGGTGACGTATTTGGTAACTTCTCCTAATTTAAAAGCCCTAAGTGTTTCAGCAGGCAGCAAGGCGCCATCTACAACACCTTTAGACATTGAATCATATGTCTCGGCTATGGTTAAGCCAACTGGAACCGCGCCCAAGGCTTTCAGCGTATCAACATTTGCACCGCTGGCTCGAATTTGCATGCCTTTCAGATCTTCCAGAGTTTTTACCGGTTTGATCGTCATCAGAACTCCAGGGGCAATGCCGTATGTGTACAAAAGATGGGTATCTTCAAGTTCTTTGGGTTTAAGTTCCTTCAAAAGATCACGGGCAACATAACTGGATGCTTTAGCGCCTTTGAACTGAAGTCCGCCCACATACATTGCATTAAATACTGGCAACCTGCCGATATTATAACCGGAGACATCGTGACCCACATCCGCAACGCCTGATGCAACGCCTTCATAAATATCACCGCTTTTTAATAAAGTTCCCGCTGGATAAATATCCACTTTTACCAAGCCGTTAGTGACTTCTTCAACTCTTTTCGCCCAGACGCCTGTCATATTTACGTTAATCGGGTGACCAGGCGGTATGAAATCGGCAAACTTTAATGTTACCGGCTTCATCGTTTCCTTAGTTGGAGTATCCTTAGCTGGAGTATCCCCACTTACTTTAGTCCCGCCGCATCCGGCAAGCAGAACCAGCCCAAAAACTAACGCTACTAATAAAATAATATTTTTCCTTAGTTTCAAAACAATTCCTCCTCTAATTTGAATGTTTATTTGCATAGATCTGTATTAATCTTTTGGGGTGTTTCAAGTAAAAAAATATTAGTTACTCTCCCTATCACCTTCAGGTTCATTTTGTCTGAAATGATTTCCCCCTTATCCAAAGATGTAAAATGTCTTGTTCCCTGAAATTTGCCTGAAGCATCACCCCCTATTTAATGCTTACAATCCTTGCTGATTGGCGTCTTCTAGTTGTTTTCCGTTTGTGCAAATTATAATTAATGATATATGTAATAATATTATACTTAATAGTATAGTGACAAAAAACAATTATTTTACCTTTACTAATAAAATGTTATTCATCACCCTTCCCATAACTGCCCAAGGAAATTGACATCTACCAGGCTTGCATTCAAAATTGCTATATTCCTAATGTCGCGGCCACATTTATTGAATTTACCTTTAAAAAACAAATTATTAATCAGTTGGTTTCTATAATTTTTCAGCTTCAATTATGTCGTGTAAAAATTCACATATTAAAATTTGATTTAATTTAATTTAATTAGTTTATTCTGAATATTTTTAATATCAATATAAATCAGTATAATTTGATATTTATTCTGTGTCAACTATTTTATTAATATGTTTTAATAAAATTCTGTAATGATAGCAGAGTTACCCAATTCGGTCCGAATCCGCCAATACGCTCCACTGTTGAAATAGGAAAAGCCCTTAAGAAACAGGGACAAGTCATTTCCCTTGAACAATTCAGTGCTCCTGTCCTGCTTTTTGGTGCCTTAAACCCAACAGATTTATATAGCTTTGCCTCCAGTCAAATAGGATCTCTTTTAGCCTATGATAAAACCCATAATTCCCAACTTCTTACCACATTACAAGAATTTCTTAACCTCCGTGGTAATCTTGAGGGAACCGCAAGAATCCTTAATTTGTCAGTAAGCGGTTTTAAATATCGGTTACTACGTATTGAAGCGATTACCGGGCAGGATCTTAAGGACCCTCAAGCCTGTTTTAATTTGCAATTAGCCTTAAATATTCTCCAGTTAGTCGGGGAGGAGCTAATCTATCAAAACCATAATTCAAAGTGATTTTTTAATACTAAATAGCTTTCCAACCCCTTAAATTATATAACACAAATTGGCAATCGCTATCTGTTGACACAGGCGCCGATTTGATTTATAGTATCAATATCCTCAACAACTAAATATTGAATTTCTCTTATCAAGAGTGGCGGAGGGACTGGCCCAATGATGCCCGGCAACCGATAGTGCAAGCTATGAGGTGCTAATTCCAACAGAACCATAGGTTCTGAGAGATGAGAGTAGCGTGTTAAATATCATAACGGCCGCTTCTCTTGAAGTGGGTCGTTTTTTATTTACCAACCACCTCAATAGTCCTCTCTCAATTCAAACGATCCCTGTATGATCCCACAAACCAAAAAAACTAGGAGGAATTATCATGACTGAAAAGCGACAACTAGGTATTGAAACAATTTCCTTACACGGAGGGCAAAGCCCAGATTCAGCAACCAATTCGCGTGCCGTTCCTATCTACCAGACCTCCTCCTTCGTCTTCAACGACACTGATCATGCTGCTAATTTATTTGCCTTAAAAGAACCTGGCAATATTTACACTCGAATTATGAATCCTACTCAAGACGTCTTTGAACAACGCATTGCACTTCTTGAAGGGGGAGTTGGAGCGCTTGCAACTGCATCCGGCCAAGCAGCTATTACCTACGCACTTTTAAACATCGTCCAAGCAGGGGATGAAATTGTCGCCTCCAGTTCCCTTTACGGAGGCACTTACACCTTATTCGCCTACACATTTGCTAAACTTGGAATCAAAGTTCACTTTGTAGACGTCGACAAACCAGAAGAATTCCGCTCAAAAATCACAGATAAGACAAAAGCCTTGTATACTGAAACCATCGGAAATCCGCTCATCAATGTTGCCGATCTAGAAACGATTGCTCAAATTGCTCATGAAAACGGCCTTCCCCTGATCGTAGACAATACCTTTGCCTCACCCTACTTGTGCCGTCCAATCGAGCACGGAGCGGACATTGTGGTGCATTCTGCCACCAAATTTATAGGTGGCCATGGTACTTCGATAGGAGGAGTCATTGTCGACTCTGGGAAATTCGACTGGAACAACGGTAAGTTCCTAGGACTCAGTCAACCAGATCCGAGCTACCACGGCATAATTTTTACAGAAGCCTGTGGTAATGCTGCTTATATTATCAAAGCGAGAGTATCCCTTTTGCGCGACACTGGTGCAGCCCTTTCCCCTTTTAACTCCTTTTTGTTCTTACAAGGATTAGAAACGCTTCCCTTACGCATGGAACGCCATGTTGCCAATGCTCAAAAAGTTGCAGAATTCCTTGACCAGCACGACTTAGTGACTTGGGTTAACTATCCAGGGCTTGCCAAGAGTCCTTATCACACCCTCGCTAAAAAATATTTACCCCTGGGATCTGGAGCAATCTTCACCTTTGGTCTTAAAGGTGGTCTCAACGAAGGCAAAAAGTTCATTAACAGTCTCCAACTGTTTTCTCATTTGGCAAACGTGGGGGATGCCAAATCCTTAGTCATTCATCCGGCCAGTACCACCCATCAACAACTCGATGAGGCTTCACAACGCCTTGCAGGGGTATCCCCTGATATGATTCGTCTTTCCATCGGAATAGAAACCATTGATGATCTCCTATATGATCTGGATCAAGCTCTTCAGGCAAGTCAAGGCGCTTAAGGAGCTAAGAAGCTAAGAAACTTAAACTTGAGTAACCTTGCGCAATATCTGTTCACACAGTCTTGGCAGCAAAAAAAATGGGAGAATCGATGTGCGCTAGTTGGATCTCGAATATCGGACTTCGTGCATCGAACCTCAACCTCGAAAAGGGAGTTTAGATACATGCCTATCAAAATACCTGAAAATTTACCTGCTTTAGAGATTTTAAATCAGGAAAACATCTTTGTGATGGGAGAAGAACGCGCCTTTCACCAAGATATCCGTCCCTTAAAAATTGTGATACTCAACCTCATGCCTCGCAAGGAAACAACCGAAATACAACTCTTGAGATTGCTCGGAAATTCCCCTTTGCAAGTTGAAATTGTGCTTTTGCGTATTGATTCTCATGTTTCTAAAAATACTGCGCAGGAACATTTAGATTCCTTTTACAAAAGCTTTAGTGAGGTCAAAGGGCAAAAATTCGATGGCATGATCATCACTGGGGCACCAGTAGAGCATCTGGAATTTGAGGAAGTCTCCTACTGGGAAGAATTTAAAACTATCATGGAATGGACAAAAACTCATGTAACCTCCACCTTCCATATCTGCTGGGGGGCTCAGGCAGGGCTGTATCACCATTATGGAATTCCAAAATACCCTCTCTCTGAGAAGATGTTTGGAATCTTTAAGCACAATGTGAACAAGCGCAGCTTAAACGGCATGCAACTGCTGCGCGGTTTTGACGATGAATTCTTCGTCCCCCACTCTCGCCATACGGAAGTCAAGCGCAGCGACCTTGAAACACACCCCGAATTAGAGATTTTATCGGAGTCTGATGAAGCGGGGCTTTACATTGTGGTTTCTAAAGACGGACGACAAGTGTTCGTAACGGGGCATTCGGAGTACGATACGTTAACTTTGAAAGAGGAATACGATCGGGACATCGCCAAAGGGCTTGCCATTGCACTTCCGAAAGGCTATTTTCCTAATGATGACCCTACTAAAACGCCAATCCATAATTGGCGCTCTCATACAAGCTTGCTATTTCAAAACTGGTTAAATTACTTTGTCTATCAGGAGACTCCTTATGATTTAGGAGCCCGCTAACTTAATCGATTCAAGTGAACTCAACCCAAAAGAAAGCTACCGATACAGCATACTATCGGTAGCTTTCTAGTATTTACGCTATCCTAATCCTCGCTAAATTGGACGTAATAGTTCTTGTAATATAAGGGAAAGCTAATTTTAGGGCTTCTCTATACGGAGTCGCTTCCAAAATTGGTGCCACGGCCATTTTTCCAATCAAACCCAAAGATGCAATTGCTACCTTTATATCTCACCTTGTGTTTGGAACGACGAAAATTACTATCGCAGCTAATTTAGGAGACAGCCGTTTATTCAAGCCAGATAATTTGACGTTAGAAATTGATGAACCGCAAAGTTTATTTTCTAAAACTAAAGAGAAAAACAGTATTTTACAAACGCTCAAATTTTTAACAAAGAACAACCTAGCGCGGTATGATGAAGACTCTCGTAGGTTCGAATCCCACTCTTCACCAGTTACATAGAGCATAAGCAAGGGATTCTCGCCTTATAGGTAAGAATCCTTGCATTCTTTGCCGCACAGGAAAAAGAACATACGCCATGCCATGCAGATCGGTAAATTGCCATATCCCATCTCCACATATTTCATGATGGAAGCTTGGGCTGCTTTATCAAAGTTAACGCCATCCGCGCCATAAATCGACTTCTCTCCATGTTAGAAAATTCACTACCTCAGCTAAACCGTAAATTAGTCTTCGGCTTGGCCTTCTATATCATACCTGCGTAGTTTTTCATAGAAGGCGCGACGCGAAATACCTAATTCTCTAATAGCTGTGCTACGGTTGTTATTGCTGTTCGCCAAAGCCGCAACCATTAAGTCTCGTTCAACTTTGGCTACAGCTTCTTTTAAATCATAAGGCCTTTCTTGGATCTGTTGACATTCAATATTGATCGGACGCAAATAATCCGGGAGATGCTGGCCTTCAATTTGCGTTCCGCTTCGAACAATACTGGCGTGTTCCAATACATTTTGTAATTCTCTAACATTGCCGGGCCAGTCATGAGCCTTCAGAATCCTTATCACTTGTGGAGAAAGGGTTAACTCTTGGTTTACTTCCTCCAAATATTGAGCAAGGAACTTTTTGGCAAGAGTAAGGAGATCATCCATACGTTCACGTAACGGCAATAGGTATAGCGGCACAATATTAAGTCGATAATACAAATCACGACGGAAAGTCCCTTCGTCCATCATCTTTTCCAAATTACGGTTTGTTGCCGTAATCACTCTTATATTCAGACTTATGGTCTTGGTGCCTCCAACCCGTTCTAATTCTCTTTCCTGTAGTACTCTCAACAGCTTAGCCTGCATATTAATGCTCATATCACCGATTTCATCCAAAAAAATGGTACCACCGTGAGCCAGTTCAAATTTCCCTAGCTTGCCACCCTTTTTTGCCCCAGTAAAAGCCCCATCCTCAAACCCGAACAACTCGCTTTCCAGCAAAGCCTCAGGTATAGCCGCACAGTTAACTTTAATCAAAGGTTTATCCTTCCGCCGGCTGGAATTATGAATGGCCCTGGCTAAAACTTCCTTACCGACTCCGCTTTCACCCAAGATTAGTACTGTACTATCAGTTCGAGCCACTTTTGCCGCTAACCCCAAGGTTTCCCTCAAACGACTGTTCTGCCCTACATATTCTTTAAAGGACAAAGGCAACTGCGTCTGCTGATTTAACTGATCCTGCAAATAGTCAGCTACTCCCTTAGTCTGTTGTAATTCCCTGCTCAACTCTACAACTTTAGTTATGTTATTGAAAATTGCAACACAGCCTACGACCTGGTCCCCTTCAAAAAGCGGAAACGAACGTCCAATTACATCAATACCGACTGAGGAAAGATTGTCCCGCTCGTTACTGGCTTTTCCTGAGCGCAATACTTTGATAGCCAGACATTCTGGCTCGATCAAATCTAGCCTGCGCCCCAAGACCTTCTGAACCGGTACTCCTAAAATCTTAGCGTAAGACTCATTGGCATAAACAATCGTGGTATCTGAATCAAGAACCATTACAACGTCTTCAATGTTATCGAGGATCTTAAATAAAAGCCCTTGATCCCATTGCTTGATAACATCTGTAGTTATAGCGTAAGATCCGATGCTCATCCTTTTTCCCCCAATATGTTGTATGTTGTATATTTTGTATACATCATATCAGAAAAAACCAGTCAAACCTCCTTTAATCTCCGAAAGGGATAAATTGACCGTTGAACGGTAGTAACAAGGTTTTTAACAGGGTACAGTCGCTGCACGCATCCGATGCTCGAGGCTCAATGCTCGATGTCCGAAGCACAAAGTAGAATGATTTAATGCACAATGTTAATTATGCATTAATATTATTTCCTCTAAAGCTATCCTTGGTCTTAAACGAGACCTCTGCTGATCCCGTCAATACTTCTTCTCCGTTAGCTTTAGTCACAATAAGGTCACATTTTACGGCATCAGACAGAGCATCTTTAATATAGCCAGAAAAAACTATCCGTTCTCCAACTCGAACCATATTTTTAAACCGGACTTCAAAACTCTTAAGGGTTCCTTCTTCACTTATCCAGTCTGTCAGCATGGCTCCAAGTTGAGCCATAGTCAACATCCCGTGAGCTATTATACCGTCAAATCCTGCTTTTCGGGCAAATGCCTCGTCTAAGTGAATAGGATTAAAATCACCTGAAGCCTCTGCATACTGCCGTAATTGCAGGTCGGTTGGCCACCATTCTCTACTGGGGAGCGAGTCGTTAACCTGATAATCCCAAAGGTGTTTCATCTTTCCTACAGATACCTACCTTCCCTGAAAGTTTGGCTTACGCTTTTCCATAAAAGCCTTCATACCTTCTTTTTGATCCTCGGTGGCGAACAAAATACTGAAGCATCTTTGCTCATACTGCAGTCCTGCTTCCAAGTCCATGTGCAGCCCCTCATTGACGCAAGACTTTGCCATACGTAAAGCAACAGCCCCCTGACTCGCAAAGCGTTTAGCCATTTTTCTGGCTTCCTCGAAAAGTTCTTCAGCGGGAACTACTTTATTGACCAGGCCAATACGAAATGCCTCCTCAGCGCTGATAAAGTCACCGCTAAAAAGTAACTCTTTGGCTCTGCCTGCTCCGACGAGTCTTGGCAAACGCTGGGTTCCTCCGATTCCAGGCAAAATACCTAGTTTAATTTCCGGCAAGCCAAACTTGGCAGAGTCAGCGGCAAGACGTACATCTGCAACTAAGGCTAATTCACATCCACCGCCCAGAGCATAACCTGCAACCGCTGCAATTACCGGTTTGGGCATATTTTCGATAGCGTTAAAAGCACGGTGTGCAGGTTGGTCATCTGTAGCAAAATCAACCGTAGTTGCTGTAGCCATTTGATCGATATCTGCTCCGGCTGCAAACACTTTGTCGCCTCCTGTGATAATGACTACCCGTACAGAATCATTCATGCCCAGTTCCAAAGCGGCTTCGCCTAATTCCCTAATAACCTGACTGTTTAAGGCATTTAACACCTTAGGCCGATTAAGGGTAATTGTTCCAATTCCGTCGTTGATTTGTACTAGGATCGTTTCGTATGGCATTTATCTAATCTCCTTATTTTAGATTTAAATTTCATCCCTATGATCAGAGAAGATCACTGTTGAACTCATTGAAAAAACCTGTTCCCCCGCATGATTGCACCCCGTAGTCTCAACTATAACAAACGTCATTTTGCCAACCTTACCGGACCGTTCA
The DNA here is from genome assembly GCF_000802135.1 of Desulfosporosinus sp. BICA1-9. Classification (NCBI taxonomy): domain Bacteria; kingdom Bacillati; phylum Bacillota; class Clostridia; order Eubacteriales; family Desulfitobacteriaceae; genus Desulfosporosinus; species Desulfosporosinus sp. BICA1-9. The sequence continues at coordinate 15,023 of NZ_JUEE01000195.1, read as the reverse complement.
AAAACATCCTTGATCCGACGAGTATAGACTATATTGTCACCGATTGAAACCGATTGAAAATAAACGAATTTTTGTTCACCATGAATTGTTCCGGGTTGAAATAGATCAACCCCTTCAATACTACCTTTCATAAAGGTTCCAAAGAAAGTTGGAGGCACCCGGTTTTCAAAGGGAATACCCACCGTTTCGGCGAACCTGCGAACTACATCTGCCTCGATCTTTACTCTAACTGGTTTGCTTTCCCGACCAATTAAATCTTTGCCAATTATTTTTACCACCTCCCCTTTTGATATTACATACTAAAAAGCATCTTCAGGAATGTCTATTGCTGAGCTGTCCTCCTCTTTAATTACCCTTACTGTTGCCATAACGTCTGGAACAATATTTCTAACATAAAAACGTGCGCTGAAAATTTAAAAAATCTTTTCTCCTTCCAGCCATTCCTTAATGATAAATTTGTGATCCAGGTTATGATAAATAAAGTGGCTAGACAAATTTAACTCCACCTTCTTCCTCAACATCAGAGAAAATTAAACACTTGTAGCGGCTGTTACTTACTTAACTTTCAATAATCGTGCCAACAATAACTATACATAAAAATCCCTCAGGCAAACGTTAAAAAGCCCTGGGGGATTTTAAACTTTGTATAGCTTTGATACAAACAAGCAGGTGCCACTTAGCAAGTATGTATACTAATGATACACACAGTATCTAATCTTAATACTTATAGAAACCTTCTCCGCTCTTCCGACCATGTTTACCTGCTCTGCACATTTGTTTGATTATCTGCGGTGCAGCGTACTGGCTGTCGCTGAATTCATCAGCAAAGTATTCCATAACATGATAGGCAAGATCAATTCCACCAAAATCCAACAGTTCAAACATGCCCATGGGATAGTTGAGTCCAAGCTTTACAGCGGTATCAATGTCTTCAACGGATGCAACTCCTTCCTGCAGGAGGCGGGCAGCCTCAATCAGCTGGGGCATCAAAATCCGATTAGCTATGAATCCTGGGGAATCCTTTTTGACCTCAACCGTTGTCTTGCCGAAAGCGCGGGCTAAATCAGTTGCTTCTGCTATCGTTTCGTCCGAACTCTGCGTTCCACGGATGATTTCCACTAACCGCATAATCTGAGCTGGATTAAAAAAGTGCATACCGCAGACTTTGTCAGGGCGGCCTGAAGCAGTTGCAATTTCCGTGATCGACATGGAAGAAGTATTAGTAGCAAAGATGACCTCAGGCCCGCACACCTTGTTCAGGGTCTGAAACACCTCCTTCTTTAGATCCATCTTCTCTAAAACTACCTCGATTATGAAATCAGCAGCCGCCATATCCTCCAGCGCAGTCGTCTTTTTAAGCCTACCTAAAGTTACCTGTCGTACCTCCTCGGTCATCTTCCCTTTTTCAACAGAGCGCGCCATGAACTTATCCATATTAGCTACGGCACGATCAATAAACGTCATGTCGATATCCCGTAGGATTACATCATATCCTGCCATAGCGGCTATATGAGCAATACCTGTTCCCATAGTTCCAGCGCCAACAACTCCAATTGTGCGAATGTTCATCGTGGATCCTCCTTAAAATTGGTTCTTTTCTCCATCACAACGGCAGATTTAATATTCTTAATCAAGATATTGTTCTACAATTATAGCACTAGCCGGACCGCCGCCACCGCAAAGAGAAGCACACCCAAACCGGACACCGCGACGTCGCATTTCATTGAGCATTGTAACGATCAACCGAGCCCCAGTGCAACTGACTGGATGGCCTAAGGAAATACCTGAACCATTAGCATTAACTTTATCCATGTCCAGGTTTAGTTCTCGGTTAACGGCTAAAAATTGAGACGCAAATGCTTCATTGATCTCCCAGTAGCCAATATCATCGATCTTGAGATTCGCAAACTTCAAGACGCGCTTTACTGCTGGGACGACTCCAATCCCCATAATTTTTGGATCTACAGCCGCTGAAGCAGAGGCAACTATACGTGCCAACGGTTTACATCCAAGTTCCTTGGCCTTGTCCAACGACATGAGAATCAAGGCGGATGCGGCGTCATTCAAGCCGGACGCATTTCCAGCAGTAACGGTTCCCTCTTTATCAAAAGCTGGTTTTAATTTTGCCAAACCTGCTAGGGTTGTGTCAGGCTTGGGATGTTCATCCGTATCAACCCAAATGGATCCCTTCTTAGTTTTTATCTCAACCGGGATGATCTCGTCTTTAAACTTGTTGTCCTTGATTGCCTGACAGGCCCTTTGGTGGCTAAGCAGAGCTAATTCATCCTGTTCCTCGCGAGTAATTTTATACATTTTTGCAAGATTTTCCGCAGTGACTCCCATGTGGTAGTTGTTAAAGGCGTCGATCAATCCGTCGTTAAACATGGCATCAACAATCTGAGCAGATCCCATGCGATATCCATTTCGCGCCCCAGGTAAAAGATAGGGTATACTTGACATACTCTCCGGCCCAACAGCTGCCCCGATATCCGCCTTACCTAATATAATTTCCTGAGATAAAATTTCTGTAGCCCTCATAGAAGATACGCATAGCTGATTAACTGTAACTGCTACTGTCTCAACTGAGCAACCTGTTCCTAACGCGACCTGTCGGGCTGTGTTGGGTTTGCAGCCAGCCTGATTGGAGTGCCCGGCTACTACCTCTTCGATTTGGCCTGGTTCTATCTTAGCTTTGTTCAACGCAGCTTTAAGTGCTATTATCCCTAATTCGACGGCCGAAACGTTTTTCAAAGAACCTAAAAAATCGCCGATGGGGGTACGCATGCCACTGACGATAACAACTTCACGCAAACAAATCTCTCCTTTTCATATATCCTAACTTCGCCAGTCTTGTTTATTAATGACCAAACTGTTTTCATGATATGATAAGTCCTACCAGCAAAACCGAGGTTTGCCGTCTTTTCCCCAAACCTCCTCATTTTCTAAGTTTTCTGACGGTTTTGATTAAACCAATACCCTAAAGCCTTTTCAAATAACCTCTAATATAGAATTCTATTGCAAAAATTGTGCCGGACCGCACTAGATAATACTGAGCTCACGCCAAACCTACTCAAGAAATACATCTTTAACCCGTTTTCATCCTTTACTGGTACTGATATTGATATAAAACGAACCTACCCACTTACTGCGCATGTATACTAATGATACACCCACCGCCTTGGGCGTCAAAACTAAGAAAGTAACATCATCCATTCCCGGGTGGCCGCCACATTCAAATCCTACAATGATTACGGCGTCGACCCCTGCCTGTTCTGCCTTTTTGGCAAAACGCACAGCAGGAACTTTGTGGAAAAGTTGGACTAATCTACAAATGTATACTTCGTACACAGACGGAAAAGTAAAAATGTTTACTTTAGATACAAAACAAGGTCTGTATGCTCACTATCGCTTCTAATATTTGATCACGTTTCCCAACCTTAATCCATAATCGTCTACTATTATTAAATAAAATCGGAATTATCTTATTTTTTTATTATTTAGAAATATTGGTGCATTGGTATGGATCTTGCAACATTTATCACTACTTACCCTAAATAACGATAAAGGAAGGGCGGGATGAGGAATTGATGAGATGTTACTTGATTGTTGCTTATACAATGCCGCATATGACTGAGGAGGTTATATTTTGAACTCAAAGTTTCAAGAAGAATACAAACGGAAGTTTATGTCGCTGGAAGATGCGGCTAAATTGATACAATCCGGGGACAAGATTGTGTCAAATCAATGTGCCAGCGAACCGGTTGGTTTACTAAATGCAATCGGTAAACGGGCTATGGCGAAAGAATTTGATGATGTTGAGCACATAGGGTTTGGGCCAACGTTATCGACAGATTGGATAAAACCCGAAGTTTATCCCCACTTTAGGATAAGTACAACGTTCATTTTAACTCCTCCAGTGAGAAAAGCTGTAAATAATGGGTATGCTGATTTTATTCCAGAACATTTGCATAATGTCCCTAATACTTTAACCAATTACCTGCTTAAAGACCTTCCTCCAGGAAAGGCCAAGGTAATATCCAGTGTTACCCCCATGGACAAGCACGGGTATTTCTGTACAGCCACTGCTCCTTTCTATTTTCACGAACCTGCGCGGATGGAGAATACGATGGTAATCCTGGAAGTTAACGAGAATCAACCCCGGGTATTTGGTGATAACTTCATACACATATCGCAGGTTGATTATATTGTTGAAAATAACCAACCGTTATTTACGAATCCAGCGGTGACAGAGAGCACGGCTGAGGATATTGCCATTGCCAATCTATTGCTAGAAATGATTGAGGATGGGTCTACTATACAGTTGGGAATTGGAGGGATGCCTAATTTACTAGGTAAGCTCCTGGCAAATAAACATGATTTAGGAGCCCATACGGAGATGCTGGGAGATGCATATAAATATCTATGGGAATTAGGCGTCTTAAACGGGAAAAAGAAAACACTAAAACCTGAGAAAATATGTGCTTGTTTTGCTATGGGGTCAGTCGAAACGTATCAGTGGATGCACGAGAATCCTGCGGTGGAGATGCGCAGACAAGCTTGGACCAATGATCCATATATAATAGGACAGAATAATAAAATGGTCTCAATAAATCAGGCTCTTTCAGTAGATCTTACTGGTCAGGTGTGTTCTGAAAGCATTGGCCCGATTATGTATAGCGGTACCGGTGGCCAGATGGATTTCACTCTAGGATCACAGCTTTCACCCGGGGGGAAAGGCTTTTTATGCCTTAAATCAACAGCCGTTACAAAGAATGGACGGATTTCAAAAATTGTTCCGTTGTTAAATCACGGCTCAGCGATTACTACTCCACGTCAGGAAGTTAATCACATCGTAACTGAATATGGGGTTGCTCAACTTAGAGGAAAGAATATAAAACAGCGTGCTCAAGAGTTAATTAGTATTGCTCATCCCGATTTTAGAGCCGAACTTCGCGAAGAGGCAAAAAGACTTAATTTGTAACGGTAGTAATCTAGTTCATTTTAACTCCTAAATTTACACTCCTCTTGGCATAATTGGGCCCCCTTTACCCATAGGTATATTTTATACCTATGGGTAAAGGGGGCCCAAGCTGATTCGTTCGATATATTCTAGTATCCTCCAACTATTTCAGCCCAGTTATATCTTCCATTTGTTAAAAAATATCAATGGGCAAAGATGCCTCGCCCGTAAATGACATTCTCAATCTCATTCAAATAACCGATTTGGAAGCCACATAATTATCTCAGGAAATATCACAAATAGTATTACGCATACTATCATAATTAGGACGAAGGGGAAGACCGACTTGTATATATCTCCCATCGTTACATCTTCTGGGACAATTCTTTTCATATAGAATAGACTGAAACCAAAAGGGGGGGTCAAGTATCCAAGCTGCATATTGACAATGAAAAGAACACCGAACCAAACCGGGTCAAACCCTAACGTTTTTATAAGAGGGACAAAAATCGGAACAGTAAGCATTATGATTGCACCAGGATCCAGAAACATACCCAGGATAAATAAGAGAAACATTATTCCTATCAAAATAAGATAAGGTGATAGTGGTAGTAAAGCTATCGACTCTTGTACAAGCTGTATTGCTCCTGTAGATGCATAAAGGGAAGTAAAGGCAGCGCTCCCAAGGATAATCCATACGACCATTCCAGAGAGTTGTAAAGTTTGGTAGCAAGTCTCTTTGATAACTGACCAAGTAAGTTTATGATTAATCGCAGCGCATAGGACACTGCCCAAACTACCGATGGCGGCAGCTTCCGTAGGAGTAGCAACACCCAAAAAAATCGAACCTAAAACTCCAAAAACAAGAAGCAAGGGGAGAATCAATCCGCGTAAAGCTACGAGCTTTTCCCTCATAGAAACTTTCTCTTCAAGTGGGATAGCTGGAGCTAGTTGAGGTTGCAAGAAGGCTTTTATAGCTATATAGGCCATGAATAGAAAGGACATCACTAAACCAGCAACGACCCCTCCGGCGAACAGCCGACCTACAGACTCCGACCCAAAAACCCCATAGATAATCATTAATACACTAGGAGGAATAAGTACTCCCAAAGTTCCCCCTGCACAAATACAACCAATAGCCAAATGTTTGTTGTAACCGCGTTTAAGCATAGCTGGAAGGGCTATAACCCCCATTGATATGGTAGCTGCAGCACTTGTTCCGGTCAAAGCTGCAAATATGGTGCAGACTACAACAGTCCCAATCGCTAAGCCTCCTCTAACGCCGCCCAACCATTTATACATTAACTCATAGGCATCTTCGGCTATGCCTGAGCGCTGGAGAATTACTCCCATAAAGATGAACAAAGGTATAGCAATAATAACAAAATTTTCCATTACTCCATAGGCGTTACCGGCAATAGCAGCTAAGGATCTGGGACCCAACAGGAAATAGGAAAATATAGTAGCAAGTCCTCCCATGATGAAAGCTAGCGGCAATCCTGAAATAAGAAGTACAATAAGCAAAGCAAACAAAAGAAGTGAAACGAAACCAACGCTCATTATCTCTCTTCCCCCTTAACTAAAGTGGTGACGTCTCGGGCGAATTTAGCAATCCCCTGAAGGAGTAGGAGAAAAGCCCCTATGGGCAGCATAATTTTTATCGGATAGAGAGGCGGACCCCATATGCTTGAAGAATGTTCCATAATTCTTATAGAGTACAAAGCCCTTTCCCCTCCTTTAAAGATTAGCGCTACGCAAAAGGCAGCGAAAACCCCAAACGTAATTATGTCTATAAAAGCTTGTTGCCTTCTGGAGAGACGATTGTAAACCAAATCCATATTTACATGTCCTTTGATCGATAAAATGTAGGCCGCACCAAGTACAATGTAGGTGCCAAACAACATGCCCGAAGCTTCATGGACCCAAATAGTGGGGGCATTTAATACATATCTTGCTATTACTTCATAACCAATTATTAGGTTCAGCACAATTATTAATAAAGAAATGAATTTTCCTGAACACTCACTAACAAGATCAATGTAATGCAAAATTATTCTCAATTGTGCACCTCCGTTATTAACTAATGTTAATATCGAGGGGAGCGGTGGATACACCCCTCCCCCCGACTAATCAACTTCTTACCAGGACAACTCACCAAATTTTGGTGAGACGTTTTTGGCATCTAATCTTTCCTTGTGAAATTCCTTAAGCATGGTTATTACTTTTGCGTTAACTGGGTTTTTTGCTGCTATTTTATCCCATACTGTTGACGAAATTTCCTGCGCTTTTGCTTGATCTTCTTCAGATAATGTGTTCACCGTAACGCCAAATTTATCAACCATACTATCAAGCGCTCTACTGTACATAGCCCGAGTTTGCTCTTCAGTTGCCCTACTACCATTTATAACAGCTGCTTCAATGGCCTTTCTTTGTCCAGGAGTGAACTTATTCCACACATCTAAGTTAAAATATATACTGTTCCATGCTCCCTGTATTGGATCAGGCAGCATGTAATTTTTTAAGACCTCCGGAAACTTCATCTCATACATTGGCCCTGCGTCACCCCAACTAACTCCATCTATGACACCAGTAGACAAGGCTGTGTATAGCTCAGACCCTGGTATACTAACAACTGAGCTTCCAGCCGCGGTCTCAAACATACTCATTCCGCCAATAGACCTTAATTTCATCCCTTTTAAATCAGCAAACTGTTTAACCGGTTTTTTAGTCATTAAGCCGACGTTATAAGTTTCAACGGGAATTACGTAAATTTTTTGCTTAGCATATTCTTGCCGCAGTATATCCAGAAATCCTCTTTGCCACATGAAAATCCAGGCTTCATGTAAATTTTTATAGCCGTAGGGTAAACCTGAGGCGATTTCGCTTACTGGTATTACACCTGCAAATAGGCCTTCTGGAAGCAATGCCATATCAAGTCCTCCTGAAGTTAAGCCATTAAGCATTTCTGGCACCGGCATCAGTACCCCTGCAGAGTACGGCGTGATCTTGACTGTCCCATTAGTCTCTTTCTCTATTAGTTTAATAGTAGGACCCAGAGTACGCTCTAACTGTTCCCCAGAGAGGTGAGATTGCAATTTCAGATTAACTACCGGAGCAGAAGCTTCAATTGTTGACGTAGGATTAGAGTTTTGGGATACTGTTGGTTTTTGTGCCATGCAGCCAACCAGGCTCATAGCTAATAACAATACTAACGAAATTGACAACACTTTTTTCTTCATTCTAAATTCTCCTTTTTTTAAGGGATTTATCTTTCCATTACAGAATTTCTAAACCTGTAGCCATATATAATTCTTTGGCCTATTATGTTTCTCCCCCTCCAAAGATTACCTTCCTGCAAATTCAGGCATTCTCCATCCTTTAATCACCTCAATTGCACCGCGGCCTTTGATCATATAAGGAATTACGCTTTCCTGAGCAAAAATGGACTGGTCATGTTTACTTCAATAATTCCCCTCCTCAATTTGAATTATTTTAAGAATAATCACATTATTCATTGTCATTGCAATAATTATGCCAAATATTCTAAGATAAAAATAGTTTCCTAAAGACGTATTTATGTACCTGCGTACTTATCCGAATGTATATATTGAATACATATTAATCGTTGCAGCTGTCTACAAAGAATACAACCCCAAATGGTATTGATCTCTAGTATTTCAACTTGAGGTGCAAAGTAACTGTCCTCCATCGACAACTAAAGTGTGTCCTGTCATAAAAGAAGATGCCGACGATGCCAACAGTAAGGCAGCGCCATCTATATCCTCCACCTCACCGACTCGGGGAATAGGATGACTTTCAACCATCTCCGACCCTTTCGTCCCTTCCCAAAGAACCTGACTAAACTTTGTTCTGATTAGACCGGGAGCAAGGGCATTTACCCTTATACCATCAGCTCCCCACTCTCTTGCTAAGCTGCGGGTAAGGTGTATTAGACCAGCTTTAGAAACGTTATAGGCATTTACACCCGTGGAGGCAATAAATCCCCCTACCGAAGCAACATTGATAATCACACCTCCATGAGTCTTCATCCACGCCTGGTAAACTAATTGTGAAAGAAAAAGAGCTGACTTTAAATTGACCTCAATAACTTTATCCCACGCCTGTTCAGTTAAATCAGCTAAAGGTCCATAACCGGGATTTCCACCTGCGTTATTAACCAGGATATCTATCTGTCCTGCCCAATCCATGGTCGCCTCAACTAATTTTTTTCTATCTTCAGGCACTAATACATTAGCTACTATTTTCCTAAAACATTTTGCTCGTTTTTAAGGTAGGGGGACACACCACTTTCAGGGAGTGTCTCCAATGATCTGATTCTTTCCACTGATTCATTTACCCCTTCAGGCTTACGGCTGCAGATAACCACCTTAGCCCCCGCCATTAAGTAAACACCAGCAATTTCCTCCCCAATACCCCGACTTGCGCCAGTAATTATAGCAACCTTTCCTGCCAACGAAAACATAGAATCTATGGATTTAGCCACTTTCACAATCCCTCCTCTGTCAAAGAACTTCTCTCTCTTTTCTATCTGATCGTCCTACAGCAAATATTTATGGGTTAAGGACTACCTTTATGGCCCCATCCAGTCTCTTTTCAAAAAGTTCATACCCTTTCGAGGCCTCTGTCAGAGGAAAACGGTGAGTAATTAAGGGAGTAAGATCCAGTTTGCCGGCCTGAATTAGGCTTATCAATCTCTTAGTATGAATGAAATTGCCAAGTCCAGTTTGAATCGTAATATTCTTTAATAAAAGCTTATGGAACGGCACTTCCACTGGTTTTGAAATAACTCCTATGATGGACACTGTTCCACCGATAGCTACTGTATCAAAGCAGTTAGCTAAGGATACTGGGCTGCCAACAGCTTCAACGACCAAGTCCACTCCCCATCCATCAGTAAAGTCCTTTATGGCCGCAACAGGATCCACCCTTGAAACATTAACCACCTTATCCGCTCCCAAACGGGTTGCCATGTCCAAACGATAGTCCTCTCTGTCCAAGGCAATCACTTGAGATGCACCGAAAAGACGCGCTACTGCTACCGCGCACAGTCCTACAGGTCCAGCTCCGAAAATGGCAACTACACTCCCCGGTTGAATTCCCTTTCCATCCGGGTTTACCCCCACTACACCAGTGTACGCTGTGGCAAGGATATCCCCGACGAAGAGCACCTGCTCATCAGTCAGGTCATCTGGTATCTTTTCCAAGGTTTCATCTGCATACAATACACGAGCGAATTCAGCCTGAACCCCCTGGAGGTTACCCATCTTAGGCCCGCATCCATAAGCGCCTCCGTTTTCACAGGCAGATATAAGTCTGCTACGACAAGCACGACACTGCCCGCAATTGACCGCCGCCATGCTTACCACCCTGTCGCCAGGCTTAACCTTGGTTACAGCTGAACCTACTTCTTCCACAACACCAACGAATTCATGACCTATAACCGTTCCCGGTTCCACCCTCAATAAACCATGCAGGATGTGCAAGTCACTGCCACAAATACTGGTCGTGGTAACCCGTACAATGGCATCCTCAGGTCCCTGGATTTCAGGTCTTGGCACATCATCCACCCGAATATCACCTAAACCCCGGTAAACTAGAGCTTTCATAATTTTCCTCCTTGGGTGCCAACTTAAGCTACGCTTTAACGTTTTTCCTTAACTCTGTCTTTAGAGTCTTACCGCTGACTGTTTTGGGCAATTGCTCAAGGATGATAATACTTTTCGGAACTTTGTATAGTACAACCTATTTTACTGAATTTTTAAATTTATCCAGCATCTTTCTTGGTGTCACAGTCTCCCTCTCATAGATGGGAAGTTCTTTATTAATTCCGGCCAGATACTTGGCGATATTCTTCAGACCTTCCAGATCGTACCGGGACATCATAGTAATGGTTTCCATCAATGGAGAGCCACCGCCGTGCATTCCTGCTACCATCTGTGCTCCGGAGAAATGCGAGCACAGCTGGTTCTCTACCATCCTGAAGCACCTATGTGTGTCTTCGGAGGAAATATTCGGGTTTCTCTTGATATACTTGTTCACGAGCGAGCCAGTTTCCTCAGAAAAGAACTCCGCTTCCATGGGCAGGGTGGCACTCAGCCCACCTGCTAGGTCGGCTAGGATACTATACTCATTGTAAATCTCTTGACCTGCTAACCGTCTTCCAGCATTGGTAAGAATTTCGTCTGGTACAAAGGAGCCGGATGGGAATTTTACACCGCGGTAGGCACTGGCCTGTCCTGCAGCAAACACTAGCTCTGCGGTACCGATGATGTGAGAAATCTTTTCCTTAACATGTTCAGCCTTTTGAATTCCATTGTATTCAGCCACGAGTGCCGCTTGACTGGCCAGAACTTCGGAAACAGCTGTTTTACAGCCTGTGTAGGAGTGTCTATGGAAGTGGGCGAACATCAGGGCCAAGTAGCCCGCATATTGTACAACCTCAGGATTCTCTCTGCCGTTCATGAATACTCTTTCGTTAGGTACAAACACATCGTCAAAAATGGTCATCGATTCGACATCACCCACTTCACCCATTGGCGCCGGCAAGTATTTGCGCTTGCTATGACCACCAGGTAGAGCTATTAGCTTAACACCTTCCCAGTCCGAGGGAATGGCGAAGGCGACAGCATAGTCAGCGTCCTTTACGCCCATCAAACGCGTCGGCAAAACGATGATTTCATCCGCATAAGGAGCTATTGAGTTACAGATCTTAGCCCCTCTGACAATGATGCCATCCGGCTTTACATCGACAATCTTTACATACTGATCGGGATCCGCCTGTTCATGCGGCCTCTTCATTCGGTCACCCTTGGTGTCGGTCTGAGCACAGTTGGCCACAAGGTCGTTAGCCTGGGAATACTCTAGGTATTTCAGAAATCTCTTGTTGTATACGGTGCCACAAGCCTCGTCCATATCATAGGTAACAACGGCAAGGGCATTGAGCGCATCATTTCCCATACATCTTTGGATACACCCGCCCACTCGGTGACACAGCAGTCTCGTCATCCGTTGTTTCTTCAACAAATCATCCATGCTTTGATGAATGTGGGTATACCGATTGATTTTTTCACCGGTAAGGTGAGATGTTGCAGTACATACCTCCTCATAAGCCGGGTTGTGGGCGCAGTCAAAAGTCTGTTTTATGACATATAGCCCGCCGTTAATCCAATCACCAGTTCTATCGACTTTTTTACCGTTGATATAAACGTTTGGTTTCATCTTCTTTAGGCGGTCGACATAGTTTTTATAAGTTCCTACTGGCATTTTTTATCCTCCTCGTATTAATTAGTTTTTCCAGTAAATTTGATAAGACCAAAATTTAAATTTTATCATATGATTTTGTAAATTCAGTGTATTGCAAAAAACATACCAACCACTACCAAAAGTAAAGAAAACTTGGCTGGCGCCCACGAAGACACTGTCTTCGCACGTATTAGCCTTCTTGCAGACACTGTCTTCGCACGTGTTAACTTAGCGGAGAAGCCATGGCGAAGGCGGCCGCCTTAGTTGCACTTATGCTTCCAGAAAGTATACAACTGAAAGTTATACTTTCTGACTAGTATAAAGTAAACTTGGCTGGTGCCAAGCCTTCTGATGAAGACAGATACCATAGTTACACTGATACGGACTGATTGTAATACTTTATGATTGTATAAAAGAATCCCCCGAATGGCCTAGAAAGCACGGGGGATAAAGTTATTTGTATATTTATAAGATAATTATACTTAATTCGTTCATTATAACTGTATACAATAGAGACACCATCAGTTTTAATCTTGAATTGCTTTCAGCTTAGTCTTCAATATTGAACGAATCACAATGTAATTAGAGAAGTATGCCAGCATCAAGAATGGGTATAGTACGTTCAATTACTTTTGAGACTTTTTGAATTTATCTAGCATCCGCCTTGGTGTGACGGTTGCCCGCTCGTATATGGGCAGGTCCGGATTGATCCCGGCAAGATACTTGGCAATATTCTTCAGGGCTTCGAGGTCGTACGCGCCCATCATCGCAATGGTTTCCATGATAGGAGAACCGCCGCCGTGCATTCCTGCTACCATCGTTGCTCCGGCAAAATGCGAACAAAGCTGGTTTTCAACCATCCGGAAGCAGCGGTGGGTGTCTTCAGCGGAAATATTCGGGTTTCTTATAATGTACTTGTTCACAAGCTCTGCTGTTTCTTCCGCGTAGAACTCCCCTTCGAGCGGCAGGGTGGCACTTAACCCTCCTGCCAGGTCAGCCAGGATGCTATATTCATTGTATATCTCTTGACCCGCCAACCGTCTGCCGGCATTGGTGAGAATTTCATCCGGCACGAAGGAGCCAGATGGAAATTTTACGCCGCGGTAGGCGCTGGCCTGTCCTGCAGCAAACACTAATTCTGCGGTTCCAATGATGTGAGAGATCTTTTCCTTAACGTGTTCTGCTTTTTCAATCCCGTTGTATTCGGCTACGAGCGCGGCCTGGCTGGCCAAAACTTCGGAAATGGCTGCTTTGCAGCCTGTATAGGAATGTCTGTGAAAGTGCGCGAACATCAAGGCTAGGTAGCCCGCATATTGAACAACATCAGGATTCTCTAAGCCATTCATGAAAACTCTTTCATTGGGCACGAATACATCGTCAAAGATGGTCATTGATTCAACATCACCGACTTCACCCATCGGTGCCAACAGATTTTTCCGTTTGCTATGCCCACCAGGCAAAGCCATCAGTTTGACACCCTCCCAGTCGGCGGGAATGGCAAAAGAAACGGCATACGCAGCGTCCTTAGCGCCCATGAAGCGAGTCGGGGTCACAATAATTTCATCCACATAGGGAGCATTAGAGTTACAGATCTTAGCCCCTCTGACAATGATGCCATCAGGTTTTACTTCTACAATCCTTAAATACTGATCGAGATCCTCCTGTTCATGCGGCCTCTTCATCCGGTGACCCTTGGTATCGGTTTGAGCACAGTTGCCGACAAGGTCGTTGGCTTGGGTATACTCTAAATATTTCAGGAATCTCTTATTGTATTCGGTGCCACAAGCCTCGTCCATGTCATAGGTAACTACTGCAAGTGCATTAAGGGCGTCAATTCCCATACATCTTTGGATACAGCCTCCTACTCTGTGGCAGAGTAGTCTGGTCATCCGTTGTTTTTTCAGCAAATCATCCATGTTTTGGTGAATATGGGTATATCGATTAATTTTTTCACCGGTCAGGTGAGATGTGGCTGTGCATAATTCCTCATAAGCCGGGTCGTGGGCGCAGTCAAAGGTCTGCTTCATAACATACAGCCCGCCATTGATCCAATCACCAGTTCTATCGACCTTCTCCCCGTTGATATAGACGTTTGGTTTCATTTTCTGAAGACGCTCGACATAATTTTCATAAGTACCTACTGGCATTTTGTATCCTCCTCAAATTATAGTCTCCTAAAATGGTTTTGACTAAAGTGAAACACTGAAGCCTTATTACATAACCTTTAATTTAAGTCTTATTGCAAAAATCATACCAAATACCTCCGAAGTGAAAAAAGCCCTCAGAATGGTATAAAGTTGCTGAGGAAAAAAGTGATTTGTATATAATTAATATCATTAAACTGAAATTGCTGGCTTCAGCTGTATACAATAGAGACACTCTCACTTCAGTTTGTGATTAATGTCACAAATTCATAAATCTCAACTGATACTTATAACCATGCAAGAAAACTCCTCAAATTATCCCCAAACGTGATATTCAAGCTTAATTAGAGCTTGCTAATTTATCGAAAAGTCAAGACTTTGCAAGGGTTTACGGGTAGTTTCTTAATTAATATGTGCATGAAAAAACAGCCTTTGGCGTCAAAAACCGTGTACATGGAGTTAAAATCAAATGTTGCACCGGTGCACCATTTGGCCTCTCTTCCCCGACGGGGGGAGTAACTCACTGATTTAGTCAGCCATTTGAGCCACTCCCCATGGGGTACCAGCTCTTTGGTTTCCGTCAAACGCCGTCCGATCCCAACGGCGTTGCCAAGCAGCATTTTGCTGCTTTGTTCCTTGATAAAGTTAACCTCGGA
>NZ_JUEE01000194.1:0-13889 GCF_000802135.1 Desulfosporosinus sp. BICA1-9 | reverse complement strand
CGTAAACGAAAAGAGGACGATATCTTTACTTGTTATCTGAAACCAAGTGAAAAGGCGCTGAATAAGTTCAAAGCCAAGATAAGAGAAATTACCCGAAGAAACCAGACAACCAACATGCCAACCCTGTTAAAGAAGTTAAATCCTTATATCAGGGGTTGGGCCAACTATTATGGACATGGGAATGTAAAAACCTTATTTAAAACCATAGATACGTGGATACGGCGACGAGTCAGAATGGTACAGATGCGGAGTTGGCGCAATCCACGCCGTATTTGGTCTATCCTAATGCGCAAAGGATGGAAAAAGGACAAGATGTTAAGCTTGTCCATGACTAGGTGGCGGAATTCGGCGTGTCAAATGGTTCATGCAGCCCTTGACCTTAAATGGTTTGAAAAGATTGGTTTTGTCAGTCTGTTAGGTGTTTACGAAAATCTTTGTGCTAAAAAGGCGAACTGATGGAAGAGCCGTGTGCGATGGTCCGCATGCACGGTTCCGTGAGAGGGGCGAGTAATCGCCCCTACTCTATGTGATGCCCGGTATCCAATGATTATCAGATGAAATAGCTTACTGAAATAAGACGGAGGTGACAGATATGGATAAAAAATTTGGCTTTGGCTGCATGAGGCTGCCACTGATGGATAAGGATGACCAGACATCCTTCGATACCGAAACTTTCAACAGAATGGTGGATACCTTTCTGGAAAAAGGCTTTTCTTACTTTGACACCGCTTATACCTATCATGGCTATCGGGCTGAAGATGCAGTCAGAGAGTCTCTTGTAAAGAGACATCACAGGGACGAATTCAAACTGGCAACAAAACTGCCCATGAGAGACTTTCAGTCTGCGGAGGATATGGAACGAATTTTCAATGAGCAGCTGGAAAAATGCGGTGTTGATTATTTTGATTACTACCTGCTTCATAACATGGGTGTGAACGCCTATAAGAAGGCTTGTGAGTTCGACAGCTTTGGGTTTGGCCTGCGGAAAAAGCAGGAGGGCAAAATCAAAAACTTCGGCATGTCCTTCCATGATACGCCGGAGCTGTTGGACGGGATTCTGGCCGCTCATCCCGAGTTGGACTTTGTTCAGCTGCAGATCAATTATATCGACTGGGAAAACCCCGGAATTCAATCCGGAAGATGCCACGAGGTGGCAAGAAAGCATGGAAAGCCAATCATTGTAATGGAACCCTGCAAGGGCGGCAACCTTGCTCTTGTCCCGGAAGCGGTACAGCTGATGAAGGAATATAATCCGACGGCGTCTGTCCCCTCCTGGGCCATCCGGTTCGCCGCCAGTCAGGAGGGCGTGATGATGGTGCTCAGCGGTATGAATACCATGGAGCAACTGCTCGACAATACTTCCTACATGGCGGACTTCAAGCCCTTGAACAAGGAAGAATACAAGATCCTCGGGCGGGTCATCGATATCATCAATGAAAACACGGCCATTCCCTGCACGACTTGCAGATACTGTGAGAAAGACTGCCCCAAGAACATCGCGATTCCGGATTACTTTGCACTCTATAACGGCGCAAAGCGTGCGGTGACCAGCAATATTTCAAGCCAGTTCGTTTACTATATGAACCTCACTGCCAACCACGGCAAGGCCGGCGACTGCATCGGCTACAAGCAGTGTGAAAGCGCCTGCCCGCAGCATTTGAAGATCACGGAACTATTAAAGGATGTTTCCGCCACATTTGATGTGACACCCGCATTCCCGACGAAGAAATAAGAGGTGAGTTATGAGAATCAGTAAAACAGCAGAAATGAACCACGAGGAATTGTTCCCGAACCACAAATCCACGCTAAAAGTTACCGACCCGGAATTGATCGAGGTGTTCGACAATTTCGCGTTTGACGAAGTGCTTAAGTTTAGCAATCTGGACACTAAAACCAGACTGAAAGTCATTCTTGCTTCCCTCATTGCCATGCAGACCCTGAGCGAATATAAGGTTATGTTGGGCGGTGCGCTGAACGTCGGCGTGCCCCCGGTTGAAGTGAAGGAGATTGTCTATCAGTCCGTGCCGTATGTTGGCATTGCCAAGGCATTTGACTTTATCCATGCCACCAACGAGATTCTGGAGAGTCGGGGCGTAAATAAACCACGTGAATCTACTTGACTTGGAGTTAACTCCAGGTGTTATGATATCGGATGTCAGGAGGTGAAATAGCATGACGATTACAGAAGTAAGCGAAAAATATGATCTTACACAGGATACACTCCGCTATTATGAACGCATCGGACTGATTCCTCATGTTAACCGCAATAAAAGCGGAATCAGGGATTATACGGAAGAAGACTGCAGGTGGGTCGAATTTATCAAATGTATGAGAAATGCAGGTCTTCCGATTGAAGTATTGATTGAGTATGTTGGGCTGTTTCAACAGGGTGATACGACCATCGAGGCCAGAAAAGAACTATTTATCGAACAGCGTAAGCAACTCATATCAAAAATGGCAGACATGCAGAAAACGCTGGAACGTCTGAATTATAAGATTGCAGTATATGAACAGGCAGTCATTCCAAAAGAAAAAGAGCTAAAAAGATCGGAGGATTAACATACGGATATATTGTTCCATATTGAAATTGTAGGTAACACCTTTGGACGTCCACCAAAAGAAGAATGAAAATAAAGGAAAGGAATGAAAATCATGAATACTAATTTTATTTATTCTGCACCAACAAAAGTTTATTTTGGAGAGAATCAGCTTGAAAACCTGGGGAGTGAACTGAAACGGTATGGCAATCGGGTTCTCATGACTTACGGCGGAGGTTCCATCAAAAAGAACAATCTGTACGATAAGATCGTGGCTGAACTGATCAAAGCTGGACTTGAAGTATATGAATTCGGCGGAATCGAACCAAATCCACGTCATACTTCTGTCAATCAGGGGGCTGCTATCTGTAAAGAGAAAAAGATAGATGTTTTATTGGCTGTCGGCGGTGGTTCTACGATTGATGCAACAAAGGCTATTGGAGCCGCAGCTTTTTATGATGGTGACTGCTGGGATCTTGTAACCCATAAAGCCCCTATTACTGCCTGTCTGCCTATAGTGACCGTGCTGACCATTGCGGCAACCGGTTCTGAAATGGACTGTGGCGGTGTAATTTCCAACCTTGAAACCAATGATAAGCTGGGACTTATTCATCCTCTGATGCTTCCAAAGGTATCCTTCTTAGACCCAACCAACACTTATTCCGTTAGTGCTTTTCAGACTGCCTGTGGTGGCGTTGACATTATATCCCATATTATTGATACGGCTTATTTCAGTACACAGGACACCCTGTATATGGTTGATTACTTTATGGAAGGGCTGATTAAGACTGTCATCAAATATGCTCCTGTTGTAATAAAAGAGCCTGACAATTATGAGGCAAGGGCTAACCTGATGTGGGCTTCCTCATGGGCACTGAATGGCTTTATTGGTGCTGGAAAACAGCAGGCTCCAAGCTGCCATATGATGGAACACGAGCTTTCCGCTTTCTATGATATCACGCATGGGTTAGGACTTGCTATTCTGACTCCTAGATGGATGGAGTATATTCTTGATGAGACCACCGCACCAAAGTTCTATCAGTTTGGTGTAAATGTGTTTGGCATTGACAAGGATCTTCCTGCAATGGAAGTCGGCAAAAAGGCAATTGAAATGCTGTCCGATTTCTTCTTTAATACCCTCGGTTTAAAGAGTACATTGACGGAAATTGGCATTGATGATTCCAAATTTGAAAGAATGGCAAAGAAAGCCTGTGGAAACGGAATTATGCCGGGCTTCAAGCCACTGAATCAGCAGGATGTTGAAAATATCTTGAAGATGAGTCTTTAAATCGAAGCAATAAAAGGAATCGTGGACCAATGAAGAAAAGGAGCAATCATTATGTCAAAAGTTTTAATCGCATTTTTTTCAAGAAAAGGTCAGAATTATGTAAGTGGTTCTATTAAGAATCTTCCTGTAGGTAATACAGAAGTTGTTGCAGGTATGATTCGGGAAATAACCAGAGGAGATATGTTCAAGATTGATACCGTAAAGGACTATCCGGTTGATTATACTCAGACAACAAATGTGGCGAAGGATGAATTACGTGCCAAAGCAAGACCAGAGCTTACCGCTCATGTAGTTAATATGGATGAGTACGATACCATTATTTTAGGTTATCCAAACTGGTGGGGAACCATGCCGATGGCAGTATATACTTTTCTGGAAGAATACGACTTCTCCGGAAAGACAATTTTACCATACTGTACCCATGAAGGCAGCGGTTTAAGCGGGTCGGAAAGAGATATCGCAAGAGAGTGTCCGAATGCTACTGTAAAGAGCGGTCTATCCATACATGGCACCCATGCAGGTTCTGCTGAGAAAAGTGTGGAGAGCTGGTTAAAGAATCTGTGAGCTATTGCAGGACAATGTAAAAACATCTTCAGAAAAGTATGAGGTTTCACCTCTTGAACTGACTTTTGACTTGGTATTTGTATTCGCAGTGTCCCAGCTATCATCCCATCTAGTGGGTAATCTCAGCTGGCGTGGAATGGCGGAAACGATAGTACTGCTGATTGCAGTATACGATGTCTGGTCATATACGAGTAATGAGGCCACGTTCATACACGTCGGAAAGACTCAGACTCAATGGATGATGCTGATAGTGATGCTTTTAGGGCTATTCATGAACGCCTCTATTAATCATGCATTTGGAGAAGTCGCGTGGACATTCGTAACTCCGTTTCTGGTAAGTCAGATAGGACTTGGAATACTTGCGAATTTTACTGCTACTAGTAAACTATTCAAAACTCATTTATCGAGAATGCTCGGATGGATTCTTGCTACTGCGCCACTCTGGATAGTAGGTTCGTTTGCGTAATGCGTTTTGAAATTATTAGTGTTAATAAGGTTATGATCTAGTCAAGTACATTTATAAGGTTTACTAATTAGCTTCTCTTTTTGGAGAGGCTTTTTTCTTGTATCAGGCTGTTTAAACTCATCCTTGACAGTAAAACGCCGTCATGAACCGGACTTGGAAAAAGAAGCTTTGCGTGACGGTAAGTTTGTCGTCAAGACGAACACACAGCTACCAGCAGCGGAGGTTGTGCTTTCTATGTTCAGGAACAGTCTGGGCAAAGGCGATCCGGGAGCCTGGCTGGCAGGACAGGGACAGATGCTCGGAATCATGGACTTTTTTCCCCAGGGTTGGGGTTCGCTGGCTTTAACCAGGGGGATTTCGGGAGATTACCTCAGCGGGTTGGGATGGAGCTTGCTCCTGCTTGTCCTGGGCGTCTGCCTTTTTATATTGGCGTTTGATTCCATCAAGGCCAGGGACCTGTGATTACTGGAAGTAGCGAAATATTTTTGCGAAGGATACATAGTCGAAAAGAAAAAAGAACCCTTTATATAAGGCCTTTAAAAACCTTAAGATATCGTACTTTTCGGAAATAATGTGATCATGAAATCGAAGATTCAGTTGAGTTCTTGTTCTAAATTGCGAAAGACATCCGTGTTAAAAAAGTCCGGCAGTGAGATTTCCAAACCATCACACAACTTTTTAATAGTAACGATACCGGGGTTTAGGCTTTCATCATTTAGGATGCTTTTTATAGTCGATTGTGGTACGGCGGCACGATAGCTTAAAGCATTGGGCGTTATATTCCGTTCTTTGCAAAGTACAACGATTCTATTCGCGATCGCTTGTCTTGTATCCAATGAATACACCTCCTAGTGTTTTATCACTAATCAAAGCATACAGAAGATAAATATGCTTTGTTAGTGATATAGCACTAATATATATTTTGTGCAATAATTAGTTATATAACACTAATTATGGAGTGAGGTGTTTTCGCGTGCCTGATTATAAGGAAATGTATTTTCAACTTGCCGCCAAAGTAGCAAATTGTGTTGATATTCTTGTTGAAGCGCAGCAGCAAGGAGAATACGATTATACTGAAGAAGAAACCCCGGTTATTTCACTTAAAAATTCTAGACCAGAAGAGAAGGGTAGTGATCAGCGATGAGGAATACGCAGCGTCAGACTGCCGACAAATATGGCTTTGTCGGCAGTCTGATCCCGGTTCAGCCGGAGGTTGCGTTACGCTGTCTTAAAAGCGACCGGTTAAGCCTGCGGGTCGTAAAGGTCGTCGGTCGTGGTATCTATTACCTTAATGTCCCGTATTCCGGTCAGCGCGCCGCTGGACGTAAGGAATAGATCATTGGCAATAATCGAGTCCATCACAGCCATAACCTCAGCCTGCTGTAGGTCTGCCCTCGGATTGGGGATTGTAATCGCAAACGTTTTGCCGCCGGCGGTTGTGAAAGTTAACGCTCACTCCTTCGCGGTACCCGCTCCGCTCGGTCATATCTCATCCTGCATGCCGCCGCTCGCGTGATCTGCCCTAGCCGGGCAGCTCCCGCTCGCTGAGCCGGCATTTGTGGTCCTGGCAGCCCGCGCTCGGGCAGTCTCCCCTCGTAGCCTCGGGAAGCCGGCCCTCGCTTAGAGCGCGTTTGCCGGTCTTTGCTTAGGTCGTTTCTTTTGCATAAATTATTTTTCATTACGCCTTAATGTCCAATACATTGACAGGATAAGCTGCGGAATATAGCATTATGAAAGTTTGATAGGCTTGTTTTTAAAAAAGAATCATAAAACAACTTTTAATAAGCAGTCCAACCGCCATCAACAGTCAAAACTGTACCGTTAACAAATCTGGAATCATCTGAAGCCAGGAACAGAGCGGCTCCGGCTATTTCTTCCGGTTCACCTAGTCGCGGAATCAGACTCATTCCAGTCCTACATATTGCTGCACCCCGCTGATTAACGTTTCCCATAGTTGCAGTGATATTGGTTTTTATTGGCCCTGGAGCTATGGCATTGCAGCGGATACCTTCTTTTGCATATTGGAAACCTGTATTCTTGGTGAAGCCTACTACTGCATGTTTGGAAGCAGTATAGGCAGCACCAGCTATACTGCCACGAAGTCCCCCTACAGAAGCTATATTGATAATTACCCCAGCGCCTTTAGTCAAAAATATCGGCAACACTTTTCTGGTAGCCCTCATCACTGAAGTAGTATTAACTGCAAATAACCTATCCCATAGTTCATCTGTAACATCCGCAGCCGCAGCCATATTGTCCATTATGCCGGCATTGTTGACTAGGATATCAACTGTGCCATAAGTTTTAATGGTAGTATCAATTAGGTTTTGTATGTCTTCTTCTTTGGTTACATGGGTTAATACTGCCAGAGCAGAGCCACCATTTGCCTCAACCTCAGCTACAGTCGCTTTTGCACCTTCCAAGTCAATGTCAGATACTACCACCTTTGCTCCTTCCTGTTACTATTGCAACTTTTTCCTTAAGGTTCATTATTATTTCTCCTTTAATACTTATTGCTATTACTTTTTCATTGATTTCATACCAGATACTAATCCTCCATCACAAAGTATGTCCGTACCTGTTAAAAATCCATTTCTTTTATCAATACAAGAAGTCAATAGATATGCAACTTCTTCAGCATAGCCAAATCGCTTAATTGCACAACATTTTGTAAATTTATCTCCTTCTTCAGATTCTAATTTTCCCATCGGTGTTTCAATATTTCCTGGAGATACTGATACTACACGGATTCCTTTATCTCCATATAACGCTGCGCATTTCTTTGCATACCAGATTACGAAATTTTTAGATATGGGATAGGCAATACTGGAATGCATATGCTCTGGAAAATGCTTTACTGCGTCTACCATCTTTTTTATAAATTGCTCTTTATCTGTAAAACTTAATTCATAATTCGATACAGGTAGAACCTCATCTGGCAACATATATGCCGAAGTAGATGCAACATCCAGAATACAGGTTCCTTTTCCCGTTTTAGCACTAAAAACCTCATTCACATTAATTGTTCCAAGTGCATTAACTTCCATAATTTTTTGTGCCTCACCCATATGCGGTGATAACCCTGCTGAATGAATGACAGCATCAATTTTTCCAACTTCAGCCGCACGCTCAGCTAATCTGGTAACCGATTCAAAATCTGAAACATCACAAGCAAAAGCTTCTGTCTTAATTCCTTCTGCTTTTAACTCATCAATTGCTGATTGTAATTTTTGAATATTTCTTCCTGAAATAATTATATAATGATCGTTTCCCGCCAGTTTAGCAGCTGCAAATCCCATTCCACTTCCGCCACCAGTGATTACACATACATTTTTCATAATATTTACCCCTCACTTTATCTATAATGTTTAATCATGCACGTTACTTGATACTTAGAGAATAATAAGGTCATAGTCAACTCAATACTTGATTACAACTTTAAATGCTTCTTCTGTTTTACTTGCTGTTTTAATTGCTTCCACAATATCTTTCAGATTGAATTCATGGGTAACAAGCGACTCCAAGTCTAATTTCACGCTTTCCATAATTTCAAACACAGTTGCAACATCTTGAGGATGGTAGCCGCCTGATCCCAATATCTGAGCATCTTTATAAGTTATCAGTGTAAAGTCAATCAGTACTGGTTTATGATGAACGCCTACTACCACCAGCTTGTTACCATACTTTGCCATGTTTTGCCATTGTTCAATGACGACACTTGCGCCAACAGCATCAATGTAAATATCTACATCTGCACATGGCGAAGGGTAGCCAGGAACTTCTCCGAAAACAGCCTTTGCTTTCGTAATGATGTCCTCCTTTGCACTGTTACACACCTCAAAACCAAGATTCTTTACTTTATCCAAGCGGAAATCAGACAGATCTGCAATCATTACTTTCTCAACGCCATAATGTTTCAGGGCAATGGCGGCAGATACTCCGATTGCTCCAGCACCAAACACAATAGCCTTTTGACCAGGTTGTGGATTTGCTTTTCTGGCAGCACAGGTTCCTACTGTAAATGGTTCAATGAGTGCCGCAACTTTGGAAGAAATCTTGTCACTCACAAGATATACGGATTTTCCTAGTTCGCAATTAGGTATTTGAACATATTCAGAGAATCCGCCTACAGTTGCTGCTCTTGATCTATCATTTTTGGCTTCTAAAGGATAAGGATAGACTCTTTGTCCAATTTCAATCCCCTTACATTTTGTCCAACTTCGACAACTTCAGAAATCATTTCGTGGCCAAATTCAAAGCCTTTAAAAATGCGAACAGAATCACCTCCGTGATAATAAGCGTTAATATCCGAGCCGCAAATGCTCGCATACAGATTTCTAACGATTATGTCATTTTCTCCACATACCGGCATTGCAAGTTCATTAATAGTTACGTCTTTAATACCTTTATAAATAGCTGCTTTCATTAAAAAACACCTTCCTTATATTTTTTTGCCTAAATTACTTTTGTGTAATTCATTTGACATTATGATATAAAGTAAATGTTTGTAAAATGTTATACTATTGTTAAAGAAATATTAATATGAAAAATATCTGATGTTGAATCTTGCTAATTCTAATATGATAGGATTGTTTAACATTATTTTAACAACTCAGATCTATAATAGAATAAGATTTCCAAAATCAATAGAGTTTTTAAAGTGATAAACTAATAAGGAGCAGAGTTATGATTAATATTCTCGTTGTCGAAGATGACTTAAAATTGAATCACATCGTATGTGCCTATCTGAACGATAATGGCTATCATGCAATCGGGTGTAAAACTGCTATGGAGGCATTTGACAAAATGATGAACAATATGATAGATCTTATCACTTCGGATATTATGATGCCTCAGATGGACGGATTTGAATTTGCATCATTGGTAAGAGATCAGGATAAAACCATACCGATTTTGTTCATTACTGCCCGTGATGATATATCTGCTAAGCAAAAGGGGTTCCGGATTGGCATTGACGATTATATGGTCAAGCCAATTGATATGGATGAACTGGTGCTGCGGGTAGGTGCTTTGCTGCGCAGAGCCAACATTGCCAATGAAAAGAAGCTGATTATTGGCAGTCTACTGATGAATGCAGATGAAATGACGGCATATCTAGATGAGGAAGAGATTCCGCTTACTGTTAAGGAATTTAATATCCTTTTCAAACTTTTGTCTTATCCCAAACGGACATTTACTCGTCATCAGCTGATGGACGAGTTCTGGGTAATGGACAGCGAAAGCAATCCCCGCACGGTGGACGTTTATATTACCAAGCTGCGGGATAAATTTTCATGTTGCAAGGATTTTGAAATAGTTACGGTTCATGGACTTGGGTATAAGGCAGTGCTAAAATGAGGCGAAAAAAAGAAGATAAACGAATCGATACGAGTTATATATCCTTTAAAGACTTCGCAAGCATACTCCTGGTGCTCATCATTTCCATCGTAGGCGGTCTCTTGATTTACCTTGCCACTGTAAAAGAAAACTTTTGGACTACCTACTCCATAGTTGGCTATTCAATTTTGATGGCCGTGATTTTAACTGTGCTCACTGGCATCATGCGCCATTACTCTTTCAGCCGCCCCATGAGGCGGCTTAGTGAAGCTGCAAGGAAGATTGCAGAAGGAGATTTTTCGGTTCGTGTTGCCCCATTGCGTAAGGACGGAAAAAAAGACTACATTGAAGTGATGTTCGATGACTTTAATAAAATGGCAGAGGAGCTTGCCAGCATCGAAACCTTGAAAAGTGATTACATTGCCAATGTATCTCACGAGATCAAGACGCCCCTTTCTGTCATCCAGAGCTACGCTATGGCGCTGCAGCACGAAACTCTATCACCTGAGGAGCGAAGGGAATATGTCAAAACCGTCGTGACTGCATCGCAGAAGCTGTCTGCGCTGGTCACCAATATCCTGAAGCTGAACAAGCTGGAAAATCAGGAGATCATGCCGGGAGCTGCTCCCTATGACCTAAGTGAGCAGCTGCGCTGCTGTGCCCTTGCTTTTGAGGATTTATGGGAAAACAAAGGCATCACGTTTACAGCCAATTTAGATGAGACAATCGTAATCTATAACGAAAGTATGCTGGAGCTTGTATGGAATAATCTGCTTTCCAACTCCATCAAATTTACCAATCCGGGCGGTTCCATCACATTGACACTGAAAAACGAGGATGGTTTTGCTGTGGTTTCGGTGAAGGACAGTGGCTGCGGTATGGATGAAGCCATAGGAAAACGTGTTTTTGATAAGTTCTATCAGGGAGACACCTCACATTCACAGGAAGGAAACGGGTTGGGGCTTGCCCTTGTTAAGAAAGTCATTGAAATTATCGGCGGCGGGATAACTGTAGACAGCAAAATAGGATATGGAACAACTTTCACTGTTTGCTTGAAAATAGAATAAATCTGTATGCTAAAAAAGCTTTTCTGACTTATTTAAAAAGATATCAGCGTGAGAAACATAATAAATGAAATTCTATTTGATAGTAGAAAGTTCAAGTCTATGGGTGATATTGGTAAACTAATGGAAGAATAAATGGCGTGCCATCGGCACGCCATATCTGTTATATAATTGTCCTGATTCAAAACGTTATGAGTACCATTCATCGGAATACTGTCATCAGCTATGGGTGTAGGTAGAATGCGATCCATAAGGACGCAGTATAAGAAATAATGGGAGTTTAAGGAACAGGCACGAATGTCTAGAATGGGACTTTGGCACTATAAGATAATACAAGGACTAAAAAGGTCATTGACCACCTAGAGTGCAAAAATCTCTCAAAGATATCCCTCTCAATAGCTCAGAACATTCCTAACAGTTGCGTTTTCTACGTTAAAAGGTCCCATCCATTTGGAAATGAATTAACGTTTATATCGCAGTAGTCTCATTGGTTTCTTTGAAGAAAATGCCGAAGTACAGCATATATAATGAAAGTGACAACAATTAGAACTATTATTAACTCGATTTTGTCTGAGTTAAAGCCTGTAAGCCCACTAATAATTCCTATTACAATTGCCCAACCAAATAAAACCGATACTTGCATAAGAATTTGCTTAAGACACCCTTGTTTTGGCGGGTTCCACTCAGGCGGTATCTCGGATTTCATTTGTGTTTCAATGGAAGTGCCATCAATGACACATTCGTACTTAACTCCACCTTTAATAAAATAGATTAATAGCATGCATGTATGTGAGTTGATATTAAATGTAAGTTTATCTCCATTTTCGATTACTGTCCTCTTTAACGATTCTATGATATTGCCATCAAGATTCACATAATATTTTCTAATAAGAGTTCCATGTTTTAGGGTAATCTTGTGTTCGCCGTCTTGGAGCTTAATCATCCATTCTTTTTCGGGCACGACTACACCTGCATTTCCTATTCGAAAAATGAATTATGTAACATATCTTTGCCATCTGAGAATGAAATATGTAAACTGTGCTGACTTCAAATGTAGTTGAAGGAACGGGGACACCAAAAAACACTAAGCTGAGTGTTTATCAGCGGTAGCCATAGAATTACCCGTTTCAGGAGACTACAAAGAATTTTCATTGCAGCATTGAGGAGTGGAGCTTGATATGTACCAAACAGAGTGTAAATGTGTGAAACCAACTAATTATTTAAGACTCGAAGCTGACTTTTCAGCTGACCCAATATGGTGTGACATTTGTAATTGGAATCTTGATTTAATAGCTCTCCCATTATCCATTGAACTAGAGGAAGAGCTGATGCGGTGGACCTTAAAATGGGGAAAATGGATAAACTGGAATACTGACCAATTAGTAACCAATGCGGTCCAACTTGAAAAAGTACACAACGAGTGGGGTTTAAAGCTATTCCACAAGATTAAGAGTGAACTTGGCAATATGTTTTATCTAAAGTTCTCCCCATCTAATTCTGTAGAAGTGTACTTACAACGTGATCAACATGAATCTGACCGTTCCATCACAGAAGTAAACGTCGCAACCCATAGAACATAATCAGACAGTGCTAGGTTCAATCTTGTTATTTATATGTCAGGAGAATTTTTGGGGACACGAACAAAGGATACAAATGAGTTAGCTTATTGTTAAATACATGGGGGTATAGTAATGAACACCAATTTGGTTTTTATAATTTTACGAAACAATAGCTTTATATGCAAAAAAGCTGACCATAATCGTTCGCATGTTTTTAGGTTTGACGACATTGTAAAGATGCCTAATATTCCTTTTTACCATCACATATGGAATGACTCAGCAAAATATATGAAGCTTTACAAACATTTCTATAAGAACGAATTAATGAACAACTCCATAATGTCAGGATTGAAAAAAAGCCATACTTATCTAGCAATTCCTGATGATGCAGTGGAAGTGGACAGGAGGATGGTGCAGGAATTTTTATCGTCTTGTGGCAATAAGATTGTAAATGTTACACCAGAGTGCATGTTAGTGTCACAACAAGATGATACATACGTTGCTGTATCATTCACCTGTAGAATGATTGTGCTTAGTTATATAAAGGCAGGAAATATCGCCCACCAACAATATCTTGAAAGCAATAATTACTCGCTTGATGAACTGAAGAGCCAAATAAGTAAGCTGCTAAATAACCGAGAATTCGGAAAGCTGCCAGTTTATTTAAACGGTGAAAAAAGGGATCATTTCAGCCAACTTGGGTGTTTTGTAGATCAGGAATCTATACTTGAAAATTATATTTTACTGAAAACTGCACTAGTTAAGACATAACTTTGTTATTATATTGCACATTAATTGAGGTGGAATAAAATGGTATGGGATTCTGCCCCTGAGCAAAATACGGAATTTATGGTAATCCAGTTTCTCAATCGATATAATGGCTTCCGCTAATCCTTACCACTTGTTGCCGTAAAGCCCCTAGTTTCAACTATGGGGATATAAGGCAATTCTAACATTTTGTTGTATTATATACATACGTTTAGAATAATATTGAATATGGAAGTAAAATACAAATCTAACAACAACATTGTCTACTCATGCAAGTACCATGTGGTTTGGTGTCCAAAATACCGC
>NZ_JUEE01000193.1:0-5964 GCF_000802135.1 Desulfosporosinus sp. BICA1-9 | reverse complement strand
AGTATATAACGCAAGTTTATACTTTCTGATAGCATAAAAAAGAAAGAAGCGGACCACATAGATCCGCTTCGCTCCTTTGGCCTTTGAGTTGATTACTTCCGTAATCCCAGCACGCCAATAATATTCCGATAACGTTCGAAATTAACATTTTTAAGATACGTTAACAACGCACGTCTTGAACCAACCATTTTCAAAAGTCCACGACGGGAATGGTGGTCTTTTTTATGCGTCTTAAAGTGCTCTGTCAAATAGGTAATCCGTTCAGTCAGAAGCGCAATTTGCACTTCCGGAGACCCAGTGTCCCCTTCGTGTTGTGCATGCTTGAGAATAATCTCTTGCTTTTTCTCAGGTGTCATCATGATAAGTTTCCTCCATTTTTTCATCATTCCCAACTGCCCAGGATAACGTTGGAGACTTCGTCAAACCGAGTCAGTGGGTCCTTATAGTTTCTAAAACAGTATACATTGTAACGAAGCTTTTGTAAAGTTGATTAATTTATGCTTAATTTTCCAGGAGAACCTGGGCTTTAGCCCTGTCTTTATTTAACTGAATCAACAGTTCATCGACACCTTTGAATTTTCGTTCATCCCGCAAGCGCTCCTCAATGAGCACCGTAATCTCTTGACCGTATAAATCTCCCTCAAAATCGAGAAAATGCACCTCGGCTATAGTATCGTAGAGGTCGTGAAACGTTGGTTTCATACCAATGTTCATCATCCCCGATACACTCTTACCGTCCAAATAAGCTCTAACCGCATAGACCCCTCTCTTTGGAACTAGAAAGTCTTCTGAGGTGAGAATATTTGCTGTTGGATAACCAAGCAGACGACCTCGTTCTTCCCCATGTACGACGGTCCCACGTAAGTATGGTGGACGCCCAAGTAGAGACGCAGCTAATTTAATATCCCCCTGTAAAAGTGCTTTACGTATACTACTCGAAGAGATCACCTGACCATCTAACATTTGAGCTTGAAGTACACTCACTCCAAATCCATGTTTCTGTCCCAAAACCTGAATTAACTCGGAATTCCCCTTACCTTGATCACCAAATGAGTAATTAAATCCAACCACAACATGAATTATACCTAGGGGAAGCAGAATCTTCTCGACGAAATGTTCCGGAGAAGTCTTTGCCATTTCTCTAGTAAACGGTAAAAGATAGACAGTGCGAACCCCAATTTCCTCTAAATAGTGTAAACGCTCTTGATTTGTCGACAAGAGTTTAATTCCCCGTTCGGGAAATAGCACCTTTAGCGGATGAGGTTCAAAGATTAATACATCTAGGCTCACACCCAAACTCATCGCTTGACTTAATCCCTGTTCCAGCAATCGACGATGTCCTAGATGTACCCCATCAAAATTACCCAAAGCTAAAACACAGGGTTCACTTTCTATTGGCAGACTTGTTCGAACTTGCACCGATTAGACCCTCCTAAATTAAAACCTTATGCGGAAATAGGCCTTCCTCTCGCCAAATTCCAATTCCGATTAATTTGCCATCCTCTATCACCTGAACAAACGGCTCACTTCCCTCGCTTGATGACTTGACCCATTCTCTCTTAGTTGGCAAGCCATGCCGGAAGGCATTCCCTCGCACCGCGGATAAAAATACTTGAGGCAGATCAATTCCTGCGGTTAGAGGAAGTAAAAAAGCATAGTTACCGAGACCTGTGGCCTCTTCTATTTCCTCAAGTGTCCAACTCGCTTGGATCTTAAACGGACCAGATCGGACGCGTACTAAATAGGACATATGTGCGCCACAACCTAAAGCCTGTCCCAGATCATGACTTATTGTCCGTATGTATGTCCCCTTTGAGCATTCAATCTCTAAGATTGCCCGTGGGTACTCCCCTTCATACCATTTTGCCAGCTCTAATTTGTAGATAGATACTTCGCGTGGTGCTATCTCAACAGCTAACCCTTGCCGAGCATATTCATAAAGATGTTTTCCTTCTTTGCGAACCGCCGAATACATCGGGGGAATCTGAGACACTTTACCCTGGAAACTTGGGATAACCCGCTCTAAGTCACTCCGTTTCAAATCCGGGGAAGTTCTTTTTGTCACTTTTCCGGAAGCGTCTTGAGTTTCTGTTGTGATTCCAAAGGTAACCTCAGCAATGTAAGCTTTACCCTGCTCAGTAATGTATTCTGCAAGACGGGTCCCCCTCCCAACACATATGGGTAACACGCCAGCTACTCCAGGGTCAAGCGTTCCGGTATGGCCGACTTTCTTAATTTTCAAGAGCTTTCTCAGCCAGACTACGACATCTGAAGAGGTCATTCCAGGGGGTTTAAGGACATTAATGACTCCTTCCACTCCTTAACCCCTCCTCAATTGCCGAGATGATGTTTTGTTTAGCTTCAGCCATAGGGATTCTGAACGTACATCCTGCAGCACGCTTGTGCCCTCCTCCACCGAACTGTGCAGCAATTTCATTGACATTCAACCAGAGATTAGAACGGAGACCTCCCTTGATTTCTTGAGGTCCCACCTCTTTCAGCAATACAGCCACTTCAACGCCCGCAATACTTCGAATATGATTCACCAATCCGTCACTTACTTCCTGATCAGCCTTACTTTTTCGAAAGTCTTCTAAGCTTAAGGTCATGATTGCCAGTTGACCCTCTGCATAAATTCCTAATCCATTTAGAGCATATTGCAGTAATTTAACTTGGGCAAGGGGCTTTTGATCAAAAATATGATGGTGAATATCTTGTATATCAATGCCTTTGTCCAATAAGTCTGCAGTCAGACGATGAGTCTGAGCCGTCGTACTACTGTATTGATAGCAGCCAGTATCCGTTACAATGGCAGTGTAAAGATTCGTGGCTATCTCTTCATCTATTTTTACGCCTAATTGCTGAATAAGGGTAAAGGCGAGTTCTCCAACAGCGCTTGCTTGGGCATCGATGCAGTTAACGTGACCAAAGAGCTGATTTGAGATGTGGTGATCTAAGTTAAGCACTATGCTTTCTTCAGAGAGGTCGGTTATTGAAAGATTTACGCGCCCCAGATCCGTACAATCCACAAACAGTAAGGTTTTAGGTTGAGGATTCGGAAGCTCCTGACTTACCCGAGACGAGCCTGGCAAAAACTTTAAATTATTAGGCACCGGATTCGGATTGTAATAGGTTACTTCTTTACCCATCTTCTCTAACGCAAGACCTATTGCTAACATAGATCCGATACAATCCCCATCGGGTGATACATGGGAGAAAAGCGCCACCTTTGGCGCTTTTCTTAACACTCGAATCATCTCTTCAATATGACTATTTTCATTCATGGGATTCTTCCTTACTCGAATCGTCAAGTCCAACATTTTGTAATAGCTTAGCAATGTGGGCGCCATGTTGAATAGAAGGATCGTATTTAAACACAATGGAAGGGACATGGCGCAGGCGTACACGTTTTCCGATTTCAGACCGTACGTACCCCGCAGCTCGATTCAGAGCCTCCAAGGTGACCTTTCCTTCTTCTTCCGTGCCCAAAACGCTAACGTACACTTTAGCATGGGATAAATCATCAGCGACATCCACACTAGTCAGGGTGACAAATCCAATCCGAGGATCTTTCAACTCTACCCGAATAAGTTGAGAAATCTCTTCTTTGAGTGTTTCTGCCAATCGATTGGGTCGATGTTTAGACATACCAATACCTCCAGGGCCTGATTTACTACAATGTGCGTTTGACTTCTTCCAGGACAAACGCTTCAATGATGTCTCCTTCTTTAATGTCATTGAATTTTTCGATGCCAATACCACATTCATAACCCTCGGCAACTTCTTTGACATCATCCTTGAAGCGTCTCAATGACTCCATAACACCATCATGAATGACAATGCTATCCCGGATAACTCTTACCTTAGCAGAACGGATGATCTTTCCTTCTGTTACCATACATCCAGCAACAGTCCCCGATTTTGGTACTTTAAAGACCTGACGGACTTCAACTTTGCCTAAGACAACCTCTTTAAAGGTTGGATCAAGAAGTCCGGTCATGGCTGCTTTAACATCTTCAATGGCATCATAGATGACTCGATAGAGTCTTAGATCGACGCCTTCGAGTTGAGCCGTCGCTTTCGCATTAGCATCCGGCCGAACATTGAAGCCAATAATAATCGCATTGGAAGCTGAGGCCAGCATAATATCGTTTTTATTAATAGCACCGACTCCACCATGGATTGGGTTGACGCGCACCTCGCCTGTCGAAAGCCTCAGCAACGCCTGACGCAAAGCTTCAACCGATCCTTGGACATCTGCTTTAATAATAACGTTGAGCTCTTTAATTTCGCCCTCTTTAATCTTGTCAAAGAGGTCTTCTAAACTCACTTTAGCCACAATCTTTTTAGACTCTTCCACTTTACGCACAGCCGTACGTGCGGCTGTAATATGGCGCGCCAATTTTTCATCTGCGACTATATAGAACAATTCTCCAGCCTCAGGCACTTCGGATAAGCCATGAACTTCAACCGGCATGGATGGGCCTGCTTTTTTAACCCGTCGCCCATTATCATCGACCATGGCCTTAATTCGTCCATAGGCACAACCAGCTACTGCAACATCTCCAATATTGAGAGTACCCTTGGAAACGAGAACCGTAGCGATCGGTCCCTTTCCTTTATCCAACTCTGCCTCGATGACGGTTCCAGCAGCCGGACGGTTCGGATTTGCTTTGTAATCACGAACTTCTGCGACCAGCAAAATCATCTCGAGAAGTTGTTCGATGCCTAAATTATTTTTTGCTGAGACAGGAACGGCAATGGTATCTCCGCCCCATTCTTCAACGACAAGACCATACTCTGTCAGTTCTTGTTTTACTTTTTCCGGAGTTGCATTTTCTTTATCTATTTTGTTAATGGCTACGATGATGGGAACCTCAGCCGCCTTGGCGTGATTGATTGCTTCTATGGTTTGAGGCATAACTCCATCATCTGCCGCCACTACTAAAACTGCGATATCCGTAACTTGTGCTCCTCTAGCCCGCATTGACGTGAAAGCCTCATGGCCAGGTGTATCTAAGAACGTAATCTTTTGATTGTTGATTTCAACTTGGTACGCACCAATATGCTGGGTTATTCCACCTGCTTCCGAAGCAGTCACATGTGTGGTACGAATAGCATCCAAGAGTGACGTCTTGCCATGGTCAACATGTCCCATTACGGTTACAACCGGTGGACGGAAAACGAGGTCTTTCGGATCATCTTGGATCTCCTCAATTACAGCCATTGATTTTTCCGCTTTTACCTCTACAGTGACACCTAGTTCACCAGCCAAAATTGTAGCAGTCTCTGAGTCTAACTCCTGATTAATGGTAGCCATAACACCCAAATTCATCAGCTGTTTGATCAGTTCTCCTGCTTTACGGCTCATCTTACTGGCTAAATCTTGTACTGAAATCGATTCTTGAATTACAATGTGTTTGGGGGTCGTGTCCCTTACTTCTTTTTTAGGATGTTTTTGGAACCGTCTATGTGGTGAACGAATCGCATTTTCTCTTTCTTTCTCGACTTCGCGTTTGCGTTCATAAGCTTTGTCTTGGGCTTTTTTATTAGCTGGCAACTGTCGCTTAGCTTGTTCAGTAATTGTAGGAGTTGAGGGAGCACCTGCACCAGCACGCGGTGCCATTCCTGGACGTGGACTTTGCCCTTGTCCTTGATATCCGGGACGGGGACCTTGTCCTTGTCCTTGATACCCTGGACGGGGACCTTGTCCTTGTCCAGGACCTTGTCCCTGATACCCTGGACGAGGGCCTTGCGGCTGTCCTTGATATCCCGGACGAGGACCTTGCGGTTGTCCCTGATATCCCGGACGAGGACCTTGTGGTTGCCCCTGATATCCCGGACGAGGACCTTGCGGTTGTCCTTGATATCCCGGACGGGGACCTTGCGGTTGTCCTTGATATCCCGGACGGGGACCTTGCGGTTGTCCTTGATATCCCGGACGGGGACCTTGCGGTTGTCCTT
>NZ_JUEE01000192.1:0-7023 GCF_000802135.1 Desulfosporosinus sp. BICA1-9 | reverse complement strand
GCTTTGGCCTGGGTTTCAGCTAGGGCAAGAGCCTCAGCCAGGGCTTGAGCATCCGCTTTGGCCTGGATTTCAGCCTGGGCAAAAGCCTCAGCAAGGGCTTGAGCATCCGCTTTGGCCTGGGTTTCAGCCTGGGCAAGAGCCTCAGCGAGGGCTTGAGCATCCGCTTTGGCCTGGGTTTCAGCTAGGGCAAGAGCCTCAGCCAGGGCTTGAGCATCCGCTTTGGCCTGGATTTCAGCCTGGGCAAAAGCATCAGCAAGCGACAGAGTATCAGCTTTCGCCCGTGTTTCAGCTTGGGTAAGCGCGTCAATCTGGGCAAGAGCCTCAGCGAGGGCTTGAGCATCCGCTTTGGCTTTGGTCTCAGCCTTGGCAAGAGCTTCAGCAAGCGCCTGAGCATCAGCTTTGGCTTGGGTTTCAGCTTTCATTTGCTTAATGTTAGGGTAAGGTATGTTAACAGTGGCAAGAGCAGGGATTGGATTAACAGTGACGAACTCGAAGGGGGATACTTCCATAGGCCTTTCTGTATAGGTAGCGTGAGGTGCTATGTTTTTCTTGAAAGCCTCTTTTTTAGGGGTACAGGCGACCTTCAATATGCCCTCGCGTAACATTCTGTCCATTGTTGGTTGGAATGTAGGTAAGCTATCAATAACACGTGCGTCAGGAAGCTGTTGCTCAATGAGTTGTTTAACTATATCCTCTAAGAATTCTGATGGGAGTTCCGGGATCTTTTGTAATGAGGATGTAAGTTTTATTACGAATTGACAACCCTTTTGAAACTCGGCATCTGAATCAACCCCCGTTAATAGGCAGGCAGAAAGAATAGTTTCCATAATTTGTTTAGTCCATTCTCGAATTTGGGGATCGTTATGAAAATATGCCTCCAAATTATCCACCTCCAGATTAATACATGTAGATAGGTATGCTTGGCACTTCCGAGGTATGAATACCCGAAGGAACAATCCCACCGACTCGTCCGAATTATGTCAGTGATGTCAACATAATGGTAACTATTATGCTGCCAAAGCCCAATGCTAGTGCTACATGCAAATTGGCACAGATATCCAGAATATGGTCTTGTGGGAGCTATGGATGATAAAGATGCAGAGCGAATAATGGAGTTAGTACCAAATGCAAAATATAAAAAAATACTTGCGAACCATGTGATTCATGCATTTGAGCAAAAGCAATACATCAATGCTATTGAAGATTTTACATCAGATTTGAAGGAATCCAGCGAAAGAACTAATTAAGCGGTAAACATTAGACGGTCGCACCTTCAAACAAAATTAGAATTCTGTTTTTCTGTATCATAGTTCTAGCACAACACACGGAAAGTGTGATAAGGGAAAGGGAAAGGGAAAGGGAAAGGGAAAATTTCAGGCCTGACCCCTATTTTCTGTGTGACCCCTATTTTCCCCCTCTCTTGTTATTCTATAATTGAAAAGATACTGGCAGGCTCAAACCCTAAACTGCGGAATAAGATGAATACATAATTTATTGATTTTTGTAATAAGGGGATGCTACGTGATGAATTACGAATTTGTTCGTTCATCAATTGAACTTAATCTTTTTTTCTTAAGAATTATGAAAGAGCATCTAATATTTATTGAAGCAGACCTCTCCCAGAGGGATATTCATCTAAGCCATATAATCTCTACATTTAGAAATGAAGCCACCAATCTGCTTAAAGCTACTGTTGCCTTAGCAAATGGTCAGGTTGGTCTCCGCGCCGCTAGTTCTAGTGAATTTATTACTAACTATACTTTAAATGCTGAAAAGGCAACTGAGTTTTTCACGGGAATTATAATTGATAAGGATGTAACAACTGCTGAACTGGCTATCGGTGGTGCAGCTACTTCGAACATTAATCCAGCTTTAGTTGATCAGGTTGTCGCATTGAACAATAGTGCGATAACGGTAACCCAGGCTATTTCGGATTTTAAACAAAGCCTTCTCCAAGACGTATTAACTTGCCAAAGCTTTTCGCACAGTTACCCTCTTTTAATTGATCATGTAAATAGAGAAGCACTTTTCTATCTTAAAGCGCTTAAAAAGATCCAAAACAGGGTGCCTTTCAATTTGGTCCGAGAGGCAGTTGAGCAAGAAGCCTTTTGGAATCGAATAATGGGTGAACATGCTAAATTTGTACGTGGTCTTCTAGATCCTACCGAAGAGCTGTTGTTTGATAAAGCACATCGCTTCGGAAAGGAATTTGACCGTCTAACGGCTGATGCTATTACTCTCAATGAAAACATCACTAGATTGCCCGAAGTGACAAAAAACAGTTTGAGGACCACAAATGCCATTAGGAATTTCAAACAATCTGGCGTTGAAGGTATACTAGGCTGTAAAATTAAAATTACAGCGCTACCATTGCTTGCTGATCATATACTCAGAGAGGCAAACCACTATCTGAGGATGCTTAACGCATTTAATAGGATAGGATAATAGATTAGGACCTGGCAGGTAACTAGACCAGGTCCTAATCTATTATCAATTCAATCATTCCAAAGAGGTACGAAGTTGTGGCTTCTGGAGCTGCCAGCTTGCTCTGAGCAGATAGGGGATCATGTGAGAAACGGGCCCATTTGGGCTCGTTTAGCATTCGAACATATCTTCGGATTGCGTGAGACATTGCATTGCTGAATTAGTGTTTTTTATGTGTACGGTTTGGAGGTATTTTGCAACTTTTGAAGAACACTTGGGTTTAGGGAATGTGTAAAATAATTTTGAGAAATCTCTGAAACACTCAATAAGGCATTACTAACAAAATACTGGCTAGATAATTTAAAATAATGAGGTGCAAAAATGCCGCAACATGGGAATGAATATTTGCTCTTCGACTGTGGGGAATTAGTGACTGAATATATACAAATGATGATGTTTGGGGTTGTCGTTAATAACGGATCTGCTGACGAGAAGGGGAGAGGACTATGAAGTATTCAGAGGCAAACTTGGGTAGAGTTTTCATATTAAGACTAGAACATGGGGATAGAATACCAGACATTATTGAAGAATTTGCAAAGACACACCAAATTGACTCTGCAATTTTACACTTTCTAGGCGGTGCTGACACATACAGCAAAGTTGTGGTAGGGCCTGAGGATGGTACTGCCGAGAAGCCACGCAAGATGGTTGAAGAATTGTTGGGAACAAGCGAGGCTGTAGGTATTGGAACTTTGTTTCTTAACGAAGACAAGGTTCCAAAACTACACCTACACTCCGCTTTTGGGCGGAATAGAGACACGGTTACAGGGTGTACAGGGGAAGGTGTCATAATCTGGCATATTGGTGAAGTAGTAATTTTTGAACTTAAAAATTCAACGGCACGAAGAAAAATCGACCCTATTACTGGTTTTGAGCTATTGGATTTATAAAAGGCGAGGTTCTTTCACTTTACGTTAAATGAAGTGGTACAATTAAACTTAGTTTTACATTCAAAAGAGGCAAGGGGAGAACTTGGAAGATGACGATTAAAACTGTTT
Source organism: Desulfosporosinus sp. BICA1-9 (assembly GCF_000802135.1). Classification (NCBI taxonomy): domain Bacteria; kingdom Bacillati; phylum Bacillota; class Clostridia; order Eubacteriales; family Desulfitobacteriaceae; genus Desulfosporosinus; species Desulfosporosinus sp. BICA1-9. The sequence continues at coordinate 3,541 of NZ_JUEE01000192.1, read as the reverse complement.
CAATTATAGGCTTAGGAGCTTTAGGAATATTGTTTGCAAAGCATTTTTCTGAGAGGTTACCCAAAGATGATGTTCGTGTTATTGTAAATCCAAGCCGTAAGCAAAGATATGAGCAGAATGGTATCTATTGTAATGGTGAGCGTTTCGATTTTAATTATGTTTTACCTGAAAGCGAGCAAAAACCTGTAGATTTATTATTTTTCTGTGTAAAATTTAATCAATTACAGCAGGCGATTGAAGACGCAAGGCATCAAGTCGGAGATCATACAATTATACTTTCGGCACTTAATGGAATTTCCAGTGAAGAAATTATTGGCAAAACCTTTGGAATGGAAAAAATGCTTTATTGCGTAGCGCAAGGAATGGATGCAGTCAAGATTGAAAACAAGTTGACCTATAAGAACATGGGAATGATATGCTTTGGCGAGAAAGAGAATACGGTATGGTCTGAGAAAGTAACTTCTGTGGCAGACTTTTTAAATAACCTTGATTTTCCCTATGAAGTTCCGAAAGATATGGATCATCGGTTGTGGGGAAAATTCATGTTAAATACAGGAGTAAATCAGACAGTAGCAGTGTTTTCAACGAATTATGGCGGTATTCAAATAGAAGGTGAGTCTAGAAATGTTATGATCGCTGCGATGAGGGAAGTTATCGCCCTCTCGCAAAAGGTGGGTATAAATTTAGGCGAATCAGATTTAGCCTATTGGTTAAATGTCCTAGCCAAGTTAAATCCGTTGGGTATGCCTTCTATGCGTCAAGATATGGCAGCAAACAGAAATACAGAGGTAGGGCTTTTTTCAGGAACAGTCATCGCCTTGGGAAAACAATATCATGTGCCAACCCCGATCAATGAATGGCTCTATCAAAAAGTACAAGAGCTAGAAAAGGACTTTTAGGTATTAAAAACACCCCACTTCTTAATTGAGGTGGGGTTGTCTAACTCTTTGCTAAATTGCGTAGTTGTTTATTTATTCCAATCTCAATTATGATAATCAAGTGAAGGCTCAAGTACCAATACTAATTAGCGACTGATTGCTTGCTAAAAACTAAGCAGTTGGAAAAAGCTATTGATATGAATTGCCAGATTTCATAAGGAGAAAAGAGGATGCCTCGTGTTTTTTGAACCAGGATTCGATGGCCAGGAGAAAGAGGATGCAACGATATATTGGTTGTTGTTCAAAAAGAACAAGTTTCTTGTCTTAGAAAATGAAGGTAAGTTTGCTCTGCCTGACATTGATCTATATAAGTTAGAGATAAAGACAGTTCGGAGACAATATATTGGTCAGGTGGACGGGCGCTCTTGTTATGCTGCTGAACTTTCCCCGGATACGATGATACCAGAAGGTATGTCATTTTGCGACTTGAGGAGGTTACTTGATCAGATTCCGGCCGATTTGTTTTCCTTGGTGGGCAGGGCTAATCAAATTATGCATTGGGATCGTAACCATCAGTATTGTAGCCGATGCGGAACGCAGACAGAAAATAAAAAGGATGAAAGGGCAAAACTTTGTCCTTCTTGTGGATTTGTCAATTATCCAAGGATTTCTCCAGCCATTATCGTGGCTATCACTAGGGGACAAGAAATTTTGTTGGCTAGGGGGAGTCGTTTCCAAACTGCTTTCTATAGTGTTTTGGCTGGTTTTGTGGAGCCAGGAGAAACATTTGAGGAGTGCGTGCAAAGGGAAGTCGAAGAGGAAGTGGGCCTAAAAGTCAAAAACATAAAATACTTTAGTAGCCAGCCGTGGCCGTTTCCCGATTCACTGATGGTAGGTTTTACAGCTGAGTACGATAGTGGGGATTTAAATATTGATCAAAGAGAAATCTTGGATGCAGGATGGTATACTGCCGATCAACTTCCGCTGATACCTAGCACAGGAAGTATAGCCCGCCAATTAATAGATTGGTTTATCCAAACTAAAGGAATCCCCCATAAGACCCCTAACCATCTCGGCTAAAGTGAAGGGTTATTCGTCTCTGACCTTTAGGGACCCAGAAAACTTTACATTAGATTCCTCCCGCTTTAATGTTTCTTCAATGTAAAGGATGATCAGTTACACCCTCGATTACATCGGGGTTACCAAATTTATTTATCCGAGCTTCTTCTCGTTTAAGGGTTTCATCTATATGCTTGGTATCTTCAATAATATTTTTGTGAGCTGAAACTTCACCCGTTACTACGGTATATTTATCGACTACAACTCTCTCTTCACTGACCGGAATCCGTATGGTTTCTTTGTCAGTTATAGGTGAATCACTTTGTTCATTGTTTAAGGTTCTTCTCTCAATAACTATTTCTTCACGTGTTACAGGAATATCGACACTTCGTTGTTCTTCAATGATTTCCTTGCTAAGCTCTACCCCACCTGTTTGTACCATGTTTTTGTCAATATTAAGCTCTTCTTTGCGGAGAAGAAGCTTTGCATCGTCAGCACTAGTTCTTTTCTAGTCTCATCATCAACTTCTTTTTCATTTTCATTTCCAGTTCCAAAAATATCATTTAATATGCCCATATATAAATACCTCATTGTCTAATCCCTTTGTATATTGCCCTTTAAAGGAATTCTTATCCTATAAATTGATCCTTAGAAAAAATCCACAGAAATAGATTTTCTATTAGAATAATTTCTAGTGGCAAACATATTAAAACAATCAAGGTAGTGCCATGAAAATAATAGCTCTTGTGGGAATTGGCAGTAGGATATATGCTTTCAAAAAGTGAATAATACAAAATGAGCGATTGCATTTTTTGTTAAGAAGGATGCAATTCTGTGCAACTTAAATTACAATGAAAAGGTAAATAATAATCAAGGTTTTGAAAGGGATGATTAAATATGAGTATTAAAGAAGATGTACTGAAAGCAATGAGGGATGCAGGAAAACCTGTGAGTGCGGGAGAAATTGAGAAATTAACCGGACTGGACCGTAAGGAAATTGATAATGCATTTAAAGAATTGAAAAAGGAAAATACTATTATTTCTCCTGTGCGATGCAAATGGCAACCTTCTAACTGAATATAATCTTGTTCGATTTTTTCAAATAAGATGATATGAAATAAACTCCTGTTGTAGATCATATTTGTAATCTACGACAGGAGTCTATATTTTTAGGATATTTCTTTACTTAGGGCTTGCTAATTTATCGAAAAGTCAAGACTTTGCAAGGGTTTACGGGTAGTTTCTTAATTAATATGTGCATGAAAAAACAGCCTTTGGCGTCAAAAACCGTGTACATGGAGTTAAAATCAAATGTTGCACCGGTGCACCATTTGGCCTCTCTTCCCCGACGGGGGGAGTAACTCACTGATTTAGTCAGACATTTGAGCCACTCCCCATGGGGTACCAGCTCTTTGGTTTCCGTCAAACGCCGTCCGATCCCAACGGCGTTGCCAAGCAGCATTTTGCTGCTTTGTTCCTTGATAAAGTTAACCTCGGACGGGATTTGCTCAGGCGTCCTGTTGGAAATTTCCATCCTCATACCGGCTGCCAATCCCTTTATGGAATGTCTTTTCAGATCCCGCTATAGGATATGCCGAGCCCCA